>JBHEPC010000445.1:0-7207 GCA_046260475.1 Candidatus Krumholzibacteriia bacterium
TGCTGAAAGCAGTAACATGTGCTGAAAGCAGTAACATGTGCTGGAGGTAAAAACATATGTTAAGCAATGGAAAAGAAGACCGCGGATATACTTGATAAATACAGGCTTTCGGACAGGGGGGGCCTGATCCCCCTGTTGCAGGAGGTGCAGGAGGCCCTGGGCTACGTGTCCCGCGAGGCGGTGGCCGAGCTGGGTGCCCACCTGGGCCTGCCCGCCAGCCGCATCTACGGCGTGGCCACCTTCTACAACCAGTTCCGCTTCCAGCCCCTGGGCCGCTACCACGTGCAGGTCTGCCGCGGCACCGCCTGCCACGTCAAGGGCAGCCAGGGCGTCTTCCAGGCCATCAAGCGCACCCTGCAGATCGAGGCGGGGCAGACCTCCCGCGACGGGCTGTTCAGCCTGGAGGTGGTGGCCTGCCTGGGCGCCTGCGGCCTGGCCCCCTTGATCTGCGTGAACGGCGAGTTCCACGGGGGCGTGGACGCCGACCGCGCCGTGAAGATCCTGCGCCGCTGCCGCCGGGAGGGCGAATCCGCATGAACGCGACCTCGATCCCCGCCCCGCTGGAGCCCGCGCGCGCCCGCGAACTGCGCCGCGAGACCGTCGTCCGCCCGGTCATCCTGGTGGGCACCGGCACCTGTGGCCTGGGCGCCGGCGCGGCCGCCGTGCTGGCGGCCGTGCGCGCCCTGCCCATCGTGCAGCAGCAGGGCGCCCACATCGTGGAGGTGGGCTGCATCGGCCTGTGCGCGCACGAGCCCATGCTGGACGTGCAGCTGCCCGGCCGCACGCGCCTGTGCTTCGGCCGGGTCGATCCCGCCAAGGCCCACACGATCCTGGACGCCATGCTGGGCCGGGGTTCCTGGCCCGAGCTGCCGCTGTTCCAGTTCCCGGCCGAAGGCCTGCAGCCCTGGGACGGCGTGCCGGCCATCGGGGACCACCCCTTCTTCGCCCCCCAGACCCGGCTGGTGCTGCGCAACTGCGGCCTGATCGACCCGCGCAGCCTGGACGAGTACCGGGCCCGCGGCGGCTACGAGCAGTGGCTGCGCGTGCTGGCTGAGATGACCCCCGCCGGGCTGTGCGCCGAGGTCGAGCGCAGCGGCCTGCGCGGCCGCGGCGGCGGCGGCTTCCCCACCGGCCGCAAGTGGCGCTTCGCCCAGGAGACCCCGGCCGAGCGCCGCTTCCTGGTCTGCAACGCCGACGAGGGCGACCCGGGCGCCTTCATGGACCGCGCCGTGATCGAGGGCGATCCCCACCGCTTGGTCGAGGGCATGGCCATCGCCGCCTATGCCGTCGGCGCCACCCGTGCCTACGTCTACATCCGGGCCGAATACCCCCTGGCCATCGCCAACCTGTCCGTCGCCCTGGACCAGGCCCGCCGGGCCGGCTACCTGGGCCGGGACATCGCCGGCTCGGGGGTCGACCTGGACGTCGTGGTCAAGAAGGGCGCCGGCGCCTTCGTCTGCGGCGAGGAGACGGCCCTCATCCTCTCGATCGAGGGCCGGCGCGGCATGCCCCGGCCGCGGCCGCCGTTCCCGGCCGTCAGCGGGCTGTTCGGCTGCCCCACGGTCATCAACAACGTCGAGACCCTGGCCAACCTGCCCGAGCTGATGCGCCTGGGCGCCGACGGCTACGCCGCCCTGGGCACCGCCGGCAGCAAGGGCACCAAGGTCTTCGCCCTGTCGGGCAAGGTGGCGCGCACCGGCCTGGTGGAGGTGGAGATGGGCACCTCCCTGGCCGACGTGGTGCACGCCGTGGGCGGCGGCGTCCCCGGTGGCAAGCGCTTCAAGGCCGTGCAGATCGGCGGCCCGAGCGGCGGCTGCATCCCGGCCGCCCACCTGGGCACGCCCGTGGACTACGAGTCGCTCAAGGAGCTGGGCGCCATGATGGGCTCGGGCGGCCTGGTGGTCATGGACGAGGACAACTGCATGGTGGACGTGGCGAAGTTCTTCATGGACTTCATCCAGCGCGAGAGCTGCGGCAAGTGCATCCCCTGCCGCGAGGGCACCCGCCACATGCTGGAGATCCTGCAGTCCATCACCCGCCACCCCCGCAGCGAGCACGGGCACATGGCGCTGGAGCGCTTCCAGGGCGTGGTGAACCTGGAGGACCTGGCGGAGGTCATCAAGGACGCCTCCCTGTGCGGCCTGGGCATGACCGCGCCCAACCCGGTGCTCAGCACCCTGCGCTGGTTCCGGGACGAGTACGAGGCCCACATCTACGAACGCCGCTGCCCGGCCCGGGTCTGCACCGAGCTGCTCAGCTACCGCATCGACGAGACCCTCTGCAACGGTTGCACCCGCTGCCTGAAGGAGTGCCCCGTCGACGCCATCGTGGGCGAGCCTAAGAGCCCCCACACCATCATCCAGGAGCGCTGCGTGGCCTGCGGCAATTGCGTGACCGCCTGCCACCGCGACGCCGTGCTCGTCAGCTGAGGACGCCATGCCCAGGATCGAAGCCAACGGACGCACCATCGAAGCCCGCCGGGGCGAGACCCTGCTGGAGGCCCTGCGCCGCGCGGGCGTCAGCGTGCCCACCCTCTGCCACTACGAGGGTTTGCCGCCGACGGGGGCCTGCCGCCTGTGCGTGGTGGAAGTCGAGGGGCTGCCCAACCTGGTGCCGGCCTGCTCGTACCCCGCCAGCGAGGGCCTGAAGGTGCAGACCCACTCGGCCCGGGCGGTGCACGCGCGGCGGACCATCGTCGAGCTGTTGCTGAGCAACCATCCGGACGATTGCCTCTACTGCGCCCGCCACGGCAACTGCCGCCTGCAGGACCTGAGCGAGGATCTGGGCGTGCGCGCCCGCCGCCTGCCGGGCACGCGGCGGCACCTGCCGCGCGACATCTCCAGCCCGGCCATCGTCCGCGACCCCGACAAGTGCATCCTCTGCGGCCGCTGCGTGCGCGCCTGCCAGGAGGTGCAGGGCGTGGCCGCCATCGACATCACCGGCCGCGGCAGCGGCGCCCGCGTGGACACGGCCTTCGGCGAGGGCCTGAACGTCTCCAGCTGCGTCAACTGCGGCCAGTGCGTCATGGTCTGCCCCACCGGCGCGTTGACCGAGCGCTCCCACCTGGACGCGGTCGAGGGCGCCCTGCGCGACCCGTCCCTGACGGTGGTGGCCCAGGTGGCCCCGGCGGTCGGCGTCAGCCTGGCCGAGCTGTTCGGCGACAAACCCGGCCGCGACGTGGACGGGGCCCTGGTGGCCCTGCTGCGGCGCCTGGGCTTCGCCAGGGTCTTCGACACCGCGTTCGCCGCCGACCTGACGGTGATGGAGGAGGCCAGCGAACTGGTGGCGCGCCTGCAAGGCGGCGGGCCGCTGCCCATGTTCACCAGCTGTTCGCCCGGCTGGGTGAAGTTCGTCGAGACCTTCTACCCCGGACGCATCGCCAACCTGTCCACCTGCAAGAGCCCCCAGCAGATGCTGGGCGCGGTGATCAAGTCCCACTTTGCCGGCCGCGCGGGCCTCGCCCCCGGGCGCGTGTTCAGCGTGGCGATCATGCCCTGCACCGCCAAGAAGTTCGAGGCCCAGCGGGAGGAGATGCTCGAGGGGCAGCTGGCGGACGTGGACGCCGTGCTGACGACCCGCGAGCTGGCCGACCTGGTGCGGCGCAGCGGCCTGCGCCTGGGGGACCTGGCGCCCGAGCCGGCGGACATGCCCTTCGGCCGGCGCTCCGGCGCGGGCAAGCTCTTCGGCGCCAGCGGCGGCGTCATGGAGGCGGCCGTCCGCACCGCCCACTTCCTGGTCACCGGCCGCGAGCTGGCGGACCTGAAGGTGGAGGCGGTGCGCGGGCTCGACGGCGTGAAGGAGGCCCGGGTGGTTTTGGGCGAGCTGGAGCTCAACGTGGCCGTGGTCAGCGGCCTGGGCAACGCCCGCCGCCTGCTGGAGGAGATCGACGCCGGCCGGCGCGACCTACACTTCGTCGAGGTGATGTCCTGCCCCGGCGGCTGCATCGCCGGCGGCGGGCAGCCCATCGGCGCCGATCCGGCGGCGGTGGCGGCGCGCATGCAGGCCCTGTACCGCATCGACGGCGCCGAGACCGTGCGCACCGCCCACGGCAACCCCGCGGTCAGGCAGCTCTACGCCGAGTTCCTGGGCGAGCCCCTCGGTCCGCGCAGCCACGAGCTGCTGCACACGCACTACGACGTCCGCACGGTGCTGAGGTAAGCGGCATGAACACGGACACGGCCCTGGTCTGGACCATCGGCGAGCGCTGCCGCACCTGCTACACCTGCGTGCGCGAGTGCCCGGCCAAGGCCATCCGCATCCGCGACGGCCAGGCCGAGGTCATCCACGAGCGCTGCATCGGCTGCGGCAACTGCGTGCGCGTCTGCAGCCAGGACGCCAAGGCGGTGCTGCGCTCGGTGGATGAGGCGCTGGCCCTGCTGGCGGGCCCGGCGCCGGTGGCGGCGGCCCTGGCGCCCTCGTTCCCGGCCGAGTTCCTGGACGTGCCGGCCGAGCAGGTGGTGGGCGCGCTGCGGGCCCTCGGCTTCGCGGTCGTCCACGAGGTGGGGTTCGGCGCCGACCTGGTGGCCCGGGCCACCCGCGGCCTGCTGGACGCGCGGCCGGAGGAGCGCTGGATCAGCACCTCGTGCCCGGCCATCGTCACCTTCGTCGAGCAGTTCCACCCGGAGCTGGTGGGCAACCTGCTGCCGGTGGTCTCGCCCATGCTCGCGAGCGCGCGGGCCCTGCGCACCCGGCACGGGCCGGACCTGAAGGTCGTGTTCATCGGCCCGTGCATCGCCAAGAAGGGCGAGGCGGCGGCCAGCGCCGGCGCCGAGCGGGTGGACGCGGCCCTGACCTTCGCCGAGCTGCGGGAGCTGCTGGACCTGCGGGGCGTCGACCCGGCGACGGCGGTGCCGGCGGCCTTCGACGCGCCGCGGGCGCGCCTGGGCGCGGTCTTTCCCCTCTCGCGGGGGCTGGCCCAGGCCGCGGGCATGGACGAGGACCTGACCCGCACCCGCGTGGTCACCGCCGACGGGCGCGCCGACTTCCCCCAGGCCCTGGTCGGGTTCGCGGCCGGCGACCTGGACGCGGGGCTGCTGGACGTCCTGTGCTGCAACGGCTGCATCATGGGGGCGGGCATGACCGGCGGCGAGCCCATGTTCCGCCGCCGCGCCGCCGTCAGCCGCTACGCCGCCACCTCCCGCGTGGAGGGCGACGCCGGCTCGTGGCGCCACGCCATGTCCCTGTTCGCCGACGCGGATCTGGCGCGGGGCTTCGCCGCCCGGGACACGCGCATGCCGGTGCCGCAGGAAGAGGACATCCGGGTCATCCTGCACCGCATGGGCAAGCAGTCGCCGGGCGACGAGCTCAACTGCCGGGCCTGCGGCTACGAGACCTGCCGCCAGCATGCGGTGGCCATCTTCGACGGCATGGCCGAAAGCGAGATGTGCCTGCCCTACGTCATCGATCAGCTGCGCGAGACGGTGACCGAGCTGCACGACTCCCACGCCGAGCTGGCCGCCACCCAGGACCAGCTCATGCACAGCGAGCGCCTGGCCAGCATGGGCCAGCTGGCCGCGGGCATCGCCCACGAGGTGAACAACCCCCTGGGCGTGGTCGTGCTCTATGCGCACCTGCTGCAGGAGGAGTGCCAAGGCAACGAGACCCTGCAGCGGGAGTTGGGCCTGATCGCGCGGCAGGCCGACCGCTGCAAGGGCATCGTCGGCGGCCTGCTGGACTTCGCCCGGCAGAACAAGGTGGAGCTGGCGCCGGTAGGGCTGGCCGCGCTGGTCGAACGCAGCCTGCAGGGCTGCCTGCTGCCGGAGCACGTGACCGTGGCCGTGGACCACGACGACCCGGACCTGGCCGCCGAGCTGGACGCGGGGCAGATGGCCCAGGTCGTGGCCAACCTGGTGACCAACGCCGCGGCGGCCATGCCCGGCGGCGGCACCATCCGTGTGGGCACCGGCCCGGCGCCCGGCGGCCGCGTGGCCGTGCGCGTGGCCGACACCGGCACGGGCATCCCCGAGGCGATCCGCGGCCGGGTCTTCGAGCCCTTCTTCACCACCAAGGACCACGGCCAGGGCACGGGCCTGGGCCTGGCGGTCAGCTACGGCATCGTCAAGATGCACCGGGGCGACATCGCCTTCACCACCAACGACGACCCGGCGGCCGGACCGACCGGGACCACCTTCACGATCACCCTGCCGGGCCACGGCTGGCCCGGGCAGTGAGGAGCAGGCCATGAACGCCGAGCGACGACCCCTCGTGCTCCTGGTGGACGACGACGCGGACTACCTGGAGCAGATGCGCACGCGCTTCGTCCACGAGGGCTGGCGCGTGGAGACGGCCCACAACGAGACCGAGGCCCGGGCACGGCTGGCGGCGGAGCGGCCGGACCTGGCGGTGCTGGACCTGATGATGGACCAGCTGGATGGCGGCTTCACCCTCGCCCACGAAATCAAGCGGCTGGATCCGAACATCCCCGTGCTGCTGGTCACCGGCGTCACCGCCGAGACCGGGCTGGCCTTCGAGCAGGCCGGGGCCGGGGCCCGCGGCTGGATCAAGGCGGACGCGGTGCTGGCCAAGCCGGTGCGCTTCGAGCAGATCCGTCGGGAGCTGGACCGCCTGGGCGTGCGCCATGACTGAGACGCGCGCGCTGCGGGTGCTGGTGGCCGACGACGAGGAGGGCATCCGCACCGGCGTGGGCCGGGTGCTCGGGGGCCTGACCGTCGAGCTGGACGGCTACGGCGGGCCCACCACCTTCGTCGTGGACGCGGCCCCGGACGGCCTGGCCGCCCGGGAGCGCCTGGCCCGCGGTGATGTCGATATCCTGCTGCTGGACCACTCCATGCCGGGCCTGACGGGCATGGAGCTGCTGGAAGAGCTGCGGGCCGCCGAGAGCGGCGTGCTGGTGATCATGATCACCGCCTACGCGTCGCTGGACATGGCCGTGCGGGCCACCAAGCAGGGCGCGTTCGACTTCCTGGGCAAGCCCTTCGACCCGCGCGAGCTGAAGGAGGTCGTGGCCAAGGCGGCCCGCCACCTGGTGGCCGACCGGGCGGCGCGGCAGCTGGCGGCCGAGCGGCGGCGGGTGCGCTTCGAGTTCCTCTCGGTGCTCGCCCACGAGCTGAAGGCCCCCCTGGGCGCAGTGGAGGGCTACCTGCAGCTGCTGGAGGAGGGCATCGCCGACACGGACCCCGCCACGATCCGGCGCATCGTCGGCCGCAGCCTGGCCCGCCTGGCGGGCATGCGCAAGCTCATCTTCGAC
>JBHEPC010000457.1:0-3349 GCA_046260475.1 Candidatus Krumholzibacteriia bacterium
AGCCCCCGGCGTGCCCGCCGATAAGACCCCTGAGGCCGACCGCCCCGGGGCGGCCGGGACCGCCAGCCTGCACGCCCGAAAGGACCGCCGCCGATGGACATCAAGAAGATCCTGTCCGAGATGATCGCCCGCGGGGCCAGCGACCTGCACATCAAGGCGGCCTCGCCCCCGTGCTTCCGCATCAACGGCACCCTGGTCTATTCCGAGCACCCGGCGCCCACGGTCCAGGAGATGGCCGCGGTCGCCCAGCAGATCCTCACGCCGAACCAGCGGGAGGAGTTCCAGAACACCAAGGAGATCGACTTCGCCTTCGGCGTGCCCGGCGTGGCCCGCTTCCGGGCCAACTTCTACGTGCAGCGGGGCAGCGTGGCGATGGTCTTCCGGCACGTGCCGGTGGATATCCAAAGCCTCGAGGACCTGGGCCTGCCGACCGTGGTCGCGGACCTGGCCCTGCGCACCCGGGGCATGATCCTGGTCACCGGCACCGTGGGCAGCGGCAAGAGCACCACCCTGGCCTCGATCGTGGACATCATCAACACCCGCTCGGCCCGGCACGTGATCACCATCGAGGACCCCATCGAATTCCTCCACCGGGACAACAAAAGCATCATTAGTCAGCGAGAAATAGGCTGCGACACTGAGAGTTACGGCGAAGCCTTGAAGCATGTTCTGAGGCAGGACCCGGACGTCATCCTCATCGGCGAGATCCGCGACCAGGAGTCCATGAAGATCGCGCTGACCGCGGCCGACACCGGCCACCTGGTGCTGGGCACCATGCACACCACCGACGCGACCCAGACCGTCAGCCGCATCATCAGCTTCTTCCCGCCCCACCAGCACCAGGAGATCCGCTACCTGCTGGCCTCGACCCTGGCCGCGGTGATCTCCCAGCGCCTGGTGACCGACGCCGAGGGCCTGACCCGCTACCCGGCGGTCGAGATCATGATCAACACCGGCACCATCCGCGAGTACATCCGCGAGGCCGAAAAGACGGTCATGATCCGCCAGGCCATCCAGGAGGGGTTCGTCCAGCACCAGATGCAGACCTTCGATCAGTCCCTGATGCAGCTCTACAAGGAAGGCAAGATCGCCCTCGAGGCGGCCATGAAGGCCAGCAGCAACCCCCACGAGTTCGAGCTGCGGGTGCGCGGCATCCACGCCAGCAGCGACACCACCTGGGACGCCTTCGAGGACGCCACGACGAGCCCGGAGCAGGAGATCAGCCGCATCTAGGTGCCGCCCGCACCGGGGCGCCGCGCCCGCCGGAAGTGGCCCCCGCCGGGGGCCATTTTCCCTTGCCAACCCCCGCCCAGGCACCCACAATAGGCCGCGTGCAGCGATTCCTTCCGCCCGCCGACGGGCCCGGCGTCCCCGCGCCGCTCCCGCCGACGGACGGCTATTTCGTGTGCCTTTTTGCCAGGAAGTACGGCATGTTCAAGAAGATCCTCATCGCCAACCGCGGCGAGATCGCGTTGCGCATCATGCGGGCCTGCCGGGAGTTGGGGGTGCAGAGCGTGGCCATCCACTCGACGGCCGACGCCGACTCGCTGCACGTGAAGTACGCCGACGAGTCGGTGTGCGTGGGCCGGGCCAGCAGCGCCGAGAGCTACCTGAAGATCCCCAACATCATCGCCGCGGCGGAGATCACCGGTGCCGAGGCCATCCACCCCGGCTACGGCTTCCTGGCCGAGAACGCCGACTTCGCCGAGATCTGCGCCGACAACGACTTCGTCTGGATCGGTCCGCCCGCGGACGTCATCGCCAGGATGGGCGACAAGGCCACGGCCCGGGCCATGGCGGTGGAGGCGGGGGTGCCGGTGGTGCCCGGCACCGGCCTGGTGGACGACGTGGAGGGGGCGATCCTGGCCGCGGGCCGCTTCGGCTACCCGGTGATCGTCAAGGCCACCGCCGGCGGCGGCGGCAAGGGCATGCGCGTGGCCTGGAGCGAGAGGAGCTGCGGCGCCAGTACGTGGCCGCCCGCACCGAGGCCGGCGCGGCCTTCGGCAACGACGCGGTCTACCTCGAGAAGTACCTGGTCAACCCCCGCCACGTGGAGGTGCAGCTGCTGGGGGACGCCCACGGCCGCATCCTGCACTTCGGCGAGCGGGACTGCTCGGTGCAGCGGCGCCATCAGAAGCTGATCGAGGAGGCGCCCTCGCCGGCGGTGGACGCCGAGCTGCGGGCGCGGATGGGCGGCGCGGCCGTCCGCCTGGCCGAGCGCGTCGGCTACCGCTCCGCCGGCACCGTCGAGTTCCTGCTGGACGAGGACGGGTCGTTCTACTTCATGGAGATGAACACACGGATCCAGGTGGAACACCCGGTCACCGAAATGGTCACCGGCCACGACCTGGTCAAGTGGATGATCCGCGTGGCGGCCGGCGAGCCCCTGGACTTCACCCAGGACGAGATCACGGTCACCGGCCACGCCATCGAGTGCCGCATCAACGCCGAGAACCCGGAGCGGGACTTCATGCCCTGCCCGGGCCGCGTTTTCTACTACCATGCTCCCGGCGGCCCGGGCGTGCGGGTGGACACCCACGTCTACTCCGACTACCTGGTGCCGCCCCACTACGATTCGCTGCTGGCGAAGGTGATCGCCCACGGCAAGGATCGCGCGGAAGCTGTCGCACGGATGCGACGGGCGCTGGCCGAATGCGTCTTCGAAGGCCTGCCCACCAGCACCCCGTTCCACCTCGAGGTCATGCGGAACTCCGTGTTCCTCGACGGCAAGGCCACGACACGCTTCCTGGAAGAGCAGTCGACCCATCTGCAGGAGGGCTTGCGTGTCCGGGCGAAGTCGGAAGAAGGCTAGAGCGGGCGGCGGGCGTCCCTGGTACGAGTCCGGCTGGCTGAGCGGGCTGCTGCTGGTCGCGGTCGGCGCCTACCTGGGCGTGGCGCTGACCGGCGGCACCGGCCCCTGGTGGCGCATCGTCGCCGGCCAGGCGGACGGGCCCTGGTTGCGGGACGGCAACCCCGGCGGGCCGGTGGGCGCGGCCGCGAGCCTGGTGCTGCACCTGGTCTTCGGCGGCCTCTGGTGCTGGGTCTTCCCGGCGCTGCTGGTGGCCCTGGGGTTGGCCTTCCTGGCCGGGCGCCCGGCCGTGGTGCGCCCCTGGCTGCTGCGGGCGCTGCCCCTGTGGCTGGTGACGGGGACCTTCTTGGCCCAGCCCGCCGGCCCGCTGCCCGAAGCGACCGGGGCGGCCCTGGGCGGCATCGTGGGCTACACCCTGGCCCAGGGGTTCCGCCAGCTCTTCGGCCTGGTGGGTATGCGCATCTTCCTGGGCGTCTTCCTGCTGGTGGCGGTGATCGCCGTGCTGCGGCCCTGGCTGGGCTGGCTGCCCGCGTTCGCCGC
>JBHEPC010000022.1:0-3518 GCA_046260475.1 Candidatus Krumholzibacteriia bacterium
GACCGTCCCCTCCCTCGGGGAATCCATCACCGAAGTGCAGGTGAGCGCCTGGCTCAAGCAGCCGGGCGACGCCGTCGCCCTGGACGAGCCCGTGATCGAACTGGAGAGCGACAAGGCGACGGTCGAGGTGCCGGCGCCCGCCGCCGGCGTCGTCACCGAGATCGTCGCCGAGGTCGGCGCGGTGCTGAAGGTGGGCGACGTGCTGGCGAGGATCGACACCGAGGCGAAGGGCGAGGCCGAGGGCAAGGCCGAGGGCAAGGGCAAGGCCGAGGGCAAGGCCGAGGCCGAGGCCGATGCAGGTGGCGAGGAGGACGGCGAGGCGCCTGACGAGGCCAAGCAGGAGACGCAGGAGAAGCCGGCCGAGCCCGCCGGCGAGGCGGAGGCCGAAGCTCCTGCCGAAGCTCCCGCCGACGCCCCCGCCGACGGCAAGCGCGTCATGCCCGCCGCCCGGCGCGTGATGACCGAGCGCGGCCTGGCCGACGACCAGGTCGAGGGCACGGGCCCCGGCGGCCGCGTGTTGAAGGAGGATGCGCAGAAGGCCAAGGCCGAGGCCAAGGCCAAGGCGCCCGCGAAGCCAGCCGCCGACGACGCCGCGCCCCCGCCGCCGCCGTCCCGCCCCACCGGCGAGCGCAAGGAGCGCGCGGTGCGCATGTCCCCCATCCGCAGGAAGATCGCCGAGCGCCTGGTGCAGTCCCAGCAGACGGCGGCCCTGCTGACGACGTTCAACGAGATCGACATGACGCGGGTCAAGGCCCTGCGCGCCGAGCACCAGGAGGCCTTCCAGGAGCGCTACGGCGCCAAGCTGGGCTTCATGAGCTTCTTCATGAAGGCGGCCGTCGAGGCCCTGTCCCTGGTGCCGGAGCTGAACGCGCAGATCCGCGGCGAGGAGATCGTCTACCACGACTACTGCGACATCGGCATCGCCGTGGGCGGCGGCAAGGGCCTGGTGGTCCCGGTGATCCGCAACGCGGAGATGCTGGGCTTCGGCGAGCTGGAGCTGGCCATCGCCGACTTCGCCCGCCGCGCCCAGGCCAACAAGATCGACCTGCAGGAGCTGCAGGGCGGCACCTTCACCATCAGCAACGGCGGCGTGTACGGCTCGCTGCTGTCGCCCCCCATCATCACCCCGCCCCAGAGCGGGGTGCTGGGCCTGCACGCGATCCAGGACCGGCCCGTGGCGATCGACGGCAAGGTGGAGATCCGGCCCATGATGTACGTCGCGATGACCTACGACCACCGCCTCGTGGACGGCCGCGAAGCGGTGACCTTCCTCAAGCACATCAAGCAATGCGTCGAGCAGCCCGAGCGGCTGCTGCTGAAGGTGTGATTCCCGTGACCAAGGCGAAGAAGCACGACCTGGTGGTGATCGGCGCCGGCCCCGGCGGCTACGCCGCGGCCATCCGCGCGGCCCAACTGGGCCTGAACGTGGGCTGCGTCGAGAAGGAGGCCCGCCTGGGCGGCACCTGCCTGCGGGTGGGCTGCATCCCCAGCAAGGCCCTGCTCGAGTCCAGCGAGAAGTTTGCCGAGGCGCAGCACGGGCTCGAGGTCCACGGCATCAAGGTGAAGGGCGCCAAGCTGGACCTGGCGGCGATGATGGCCCGCAAGGACGGCATCGTCACCTCGCTGACCGACGGCATCGCCGGGCTGTTCAAGGCCAACAAGGTGATCCGCTACGAGGGCACCGCGAAGCTGGACGGCCCCGGCCGCGTGCTGGTCGGCGACACGGTGCTCGAGGCCGGCAAGATCATCATCGCCACCGGCAGCACCGCCGCATCGGTGCCGGGCGTCGAGATGGACGGCGACCGCATCGGCGACTCCACGGCGGCGTTGGCGTGGCCGGAGGTGCCTGAGAAGCTGATCGTCATCGGCGCCGGCTACATCGGCCTGGAGCTGGGCTCGGTGTGGGCGCGCCTGGGCGCCAAGGTCACCGTCCTGGAGTACCTCAAGCGCATCCTGCCCGGCACCGACGCCGAGATCGCCCGGGTCGCGCTGCAGCTGTTCAAGAAGCAGGGCCTGGCTTTTGAGTTGGGCGCGAAGGTGACCGGCGCGAAGGTGAAGGACGGCAAGGTCGTGGTCGAAGCCGAGGGCAAGGAGCCGCTCGTCGCCGACCGCGTGCTGGTCGCGGTGGGCCGCAAGCCCCTGACCGACGGCCTGAATCTGGAGTCCGCCGGCGTGGCGCTGGACGAGCGGGGGTTCGTCAAGATCGACGACCACCACCAGGCCGCCGAAGGCGTGTGGGCCATCGGCGACGTCGTGGGTGGCCTGCTGCTGGCGCACAAGGCCACCGAGGAGGGCGTGGCCGTGGCCGAGCGCCTGGCCGGCAAGCCGGGCCACTTCGACCCGGCCGTGATCCCCGCGGTCTGTTACACCGACCCGGAGATCGCCGGCGTGGGCCGCACCGAGGAGCAGCTCAAGGAGGACGGCGTGCCCTTCAACAAGGGCGTCTATACCTTCCGCAGCAACGGCCGCGCCATGGCCCTGGACCGGGTCGAGGGCCGCGTCAAGGTGCTGGCCCACAAGGAGACCGACCGCGTCCTGGGCGTGCACATCATCGGCCCCCGGGCCGGCGACCTCATCGCCGAGGCCACCGCGGCCATGGCCTTCGGCGCCAGCGCCGAGGACATCGGGCGGGTGTGCCATGCGCATCCGACGCTGGCGGAGGTGCTCAAGGAGGCGGCGCTGGGGGCGTACGATAAGCCGCTGCACAGCTAGGTGCGTCAGCGCCGCTCGTGCCACAGCCGATGGCATGACCCGCACAAGGTGACGAGGTTCGCGGGCTCGTGGGTGCCACCACGGGCCCGCGGCCTCTTGTGGTGGACCTCCAGGAACCGCGTGCGCCCGCAGCCGGGCCCCTGGCAGCGGTGGCGGTCGCGGGCCAGGACCTCGCGGCGGATGTGCGGCGGGATCGTGGGGGTGGCGCGCTTGCCCGGCCGGTCGATGACCGCGTCGCATTGGACGCGCTCGGCGTCGGCTCGGCCCAGGGGGCGGCCGTTCGCTTCGACCTGGCCGCAGTCGGGGCATTGGTGGACGTGAATCTGGATGCTTGGGTCCGGCTTCCCCCGGGGGAAGTTTTCGACGTTATTTGTTGTCTCGCTTTGAGTTGTGTTCAGCGCCTGCAACGCCTCCAGCAGCACCTCGGCCCGGTCCCCGGTTGCGCCCCGCTTGCGTACCTGCTCCCACAACGCCTCCCAGCGGGCGTGCTGTTCGGGCGTGAATTCGACTGAGACGCGCACCGGAACCTCAGCCGCCAGCACCGGCTCGTCGGCCAGCGGTGCGAAGAGTGGCGCGGCCGCAGGCTTGGCCGCAGCCCGGGCCTTCACGCGCTTGACCTTCTGCACCAGCTGAGCCCGCGTCGAGGTGCGCGCTTCCTCGACCCACGTGGCCTCGGTGCGCGGCGAGGCGTCCTGGACGATCTCGCGGGCCTTGGTGTAGCCGATCTCCGGCAGGGCCTCCTTGACGGCCGGCAAACGCTCAAGCGCTTGCACCAGCCGCATGAAATCGCTGATGCGGGTCTCGGA
>JBHEPC010000031.1:0-6740 GCA_046260475.1 Candidatus Krumholzibacteriia bacterium
CACCGTCATGTGGGAGGCCTCGTCGGCGTAGGAGCCCGAGCCGTCGCGCTTGCGCCGCGGCCACAGCAGATCCTTCAGCAGGATCAGGATGAAGCCCAGCGAGATCAGGAAGTAGCCGAAGTACGTCGGCCACTTGCCGGGGTCGTGGTTCACCGACAGCACGGTGCCCTTGCGGTCGGGGTCGTAGCTCGACTGGAAGTGCTTGCTGCCCCGGTGGTTCATGGGATGGTTCATGTAGACGTGGACCTTCCTGCCCTCGATGCCCAGCTCCGGGTCCTTGAGCGTCACGTAGCTCTCGTAGGTCGCCGGATTGTCGCTGCCCGGGTAGGTCTGCAGGACGAAGTCGTCCAGGTGGACCTCGTAGGGCAGCGGGATCCTGATCGCGCCGAACTCCAGGCGGAAACGCTGCCCCCCCAGCTCGACCGGCTGGGCGTTGCGGTGCTTGACGCAGATGGCCGCGGCCTCGTTGCCCTGGTCGTCACGCAGGACCAGGCGCGCGGCGGCGGGGGCGTTGGTGTCGCTGCTCAGGGCGGGAGCGGACACCGCCGAACGCCACACCTCCACCGGCACGAACGAGAAGTTCTCGGCGCTGTTGGCGTACAGGAGCGAGGGCTGCAGCTCGAACACGGTGCCGGCCGCGACCTCGCCCTGGTCGTTGGTGTTCATGTCCATGGTCTCGAGGTCGAAGGACGCCCGCGCGCGCACGCCGGTGGCGCCGCCGGGGGCGAACTCGATCCCGCTGGCGACCTGGTAGATGACGTCCAGGTCGGCGAACTCCTCCTTGTCCCCGCCCTGACCCATGCTGAAGTCCGGGTGGTGGGCGAAGAGGATCTTCTCGCCGCGGCGCCCGTCGGGCGCGGCGATGGCGAGCCGGATCATGGGGTTGCGCAGCGGCCCGTCGGCCGACGACGGCGCCCCCACCTTGAAATCGGTCTGCAGCTCGGTGACCGTGAAGGTCCAGCCGTGGCACTCGTGGGCGCCGGCGGCGGGCCAGGCCACCGGGAATTCGCAGTGCTTGCCGTCGAAGTGGACCCGCACCTCGCCCAGGCGCGAGCCGGTCATCGTGCCGCTGAAGTCGCCGTCCAGGAAGCGCGCGTCGATCCCGCCGATGGCGGTCTTGTTCCCCTGCATCATGGTCTTCTGGACCAGCTCGCCCCGCTCGGGGGAGGTGTAGGCGAAGGCCGCCGGGCCGCCGGGGCCCTCCTGCAGCTTCTCCTCGTAGAACGGCCAGTACTCGGTGATGCCCAGCTTGTACTTGCGGTCGCCCAGCTCGATGGTCTTGACGATGGGCCGCATGCCGTGCCGGTAGGGTCGCACCGGAAAGCTGGCGCGCTCGTCACCCAGCCACGCCTGCACGTGGGACTTGTCCGAGTAGACGAAGTCGGTGCTCTGGCCCTCGCGGATGGGCATGATGCCCTCGTAGCCGAAGTAGCGGGTGATGCCCGCGCCGACGAGGATCACGACGATGGAGATGTGCACGAGCACGAAGCCCAACTGCCGCCGATCGTAGGGCCAGCGCTTGAAGAACAGCAGCGCCATGTTGACCGTCAACAGGGCCAGCAGCAGCTCGAACCAGCGCGCGCCGTAGATGGCGGCGTAGGCGCCGTCCCGGCCCCACGCGCTTTCGAAGAAGGTCGCGTAGCCGCTGGCGACGGCGAAGACCGTCATCAGGACCGCGCTGAGCTTGAGGGAGGTGAGGAACGCGATGACGGGGTTCTTGAAGAAGCCTTGCACGTCGACCATCCGGGTTCGGAGGCCGCGGCAGCCGCAGGGGATCCCGGCAACCGCAACTCCCCGTTCATTTACCAGAGCGAATCGGTCGGACAAATATAGTCCGTGGCTCCGGAGCGCGCATGAAAAACTTTGGCGGCGCGGGGTTCCGGAAATCGGGCCCGGCCGGGGGCGCAAAAGGGAGGAGGCGGGGTCGAGTCCCGGATGGCCTATGATCAGGCTTCCGGGCCTTTGCCTGCCGGTTGCTAAGGTGATCCTTATCGACCCGTCGCGCCAAGTGCTTGCCGTCCCGCACCGTCGGAGCCCTTGCCCGGGGGAACCGCCCCGTGCCGCGGTGACACATATGTTGTTACACTAGAATCACAATACGTCAAATTATGGCCGCCAAAACCGCATCAAGAAAGCATGCGGCATCACAAGAAATATCTAGAACAAAAACATCTTGACGTTTATGCAACACCGGTGGTAGTCTCCGGTGGCAGACGATCGCTCACGCGGTCCGTTCGCCTCCGCGGCAGCCGGCGCCCGTCCGGCCGTCCGGATCCGGGCCGCACGGCCGGCACCCCGGCCTAGTCCGACATTCCGACGTGCGGGACAGCCGTCCCGCCCCAGGAGCGGCCATGCCTTCGCACCCGACGCGATGGGGCCTTCTCGCCCTCTTGTCCCTGCTGCTTTTCGTCACCGCGGTGACGACGCCGGCCCTCGCCCGCAACCGCTTCGAACTGCACGACGGCAGCGAAGGCGATCCCGGCGACGGCGTGCTCAACCCCGCCAAGCCCTACTCCCTGGTGCTGCCCCAGACCGCCGACGTGGCGGACGGGACCGACGGCCGGGGCGCCTGGCGCCTGCCCGTGCTCCTGCTGCCGTCCGGCCTGCCGGGCCTGCCCACGGTGTTCGTGCTGCCCGGTGCGGCCTGGCGCGACCACGCGGCCTGGTGGCTGCAGCCCCACGACCGGCCTGCCGATGGGAGGTGGCACGATGCGCGCTGACTCCCGTGACCCCGGGCGTGAGAGCCGGCGCGACGCCGCCCCGGCCCGGGCCCTGCCCGCCGCGCCCGCCGGCGGCGGCCTGGCCACCGCCCGCGAACTCTACCTGCAGGGCCGCTGCGACGAAGCCGTGGTCCGCCTGGACGTGCTGCTGGACGGCGATACCCTGGCCCGCCCCGAGGCCCGCCGCGCCGCCGCCCTGCTGCGGGGCTGGTGCCTGATCGAGCGCCGCGACCACGACGGCTGCCTGGCCTGGCTGGGCACCGCCGAACAGGCCGGCCACCTGGCCGAGGACGATCTGGGCGCCCGCATCCTGCGCTGGAACGTGCTGCTGTTCCACGAGCACTACGCCGAGGTGGAGGAGGCCGCCGCGGCCGCCCTGTCCCGCGTCGCCGTGCAGGCCAGCGTCGAGCACGCCGAGCTGCGCCTGCTGCTGGGCGCGGCCCTGCGCTGGCGCGGCCGCCTGGCCGACGCCGTCGCCCACGTGGAGTACGCCTGCTCGGCCTTCACGGTGCTGGGCGAGCCGGGCCGCTCGGCGGTCGCCGCCAACTTCCTGGGTTGGACCTGCCTGTCCCAGGGCCGCCTGGACGAGGCCCGCCGCTGGTTCGAGAAAGCCCTGGCCCTGAACGCCGGCCTGGGCGCCCGTCTGCGCATGGCCCAGAACTACCAGAACCTCGCCATCGTCTGCTACAAGCAGGGCGACTACGGCACGGCCGTCGAGTTGCTGGAGAAGGAACTGGTCGCGGCCGAGGAGCGGCCGGACATGACCGCGCGCGCCCGCATCGCCCTGGGCAACGTCCTGCGGTTGCAGGGCCGCTGGGAGGAGGCCCGCCGCCAGCTGACCCACGCCCACGCCATCGCCGTCGAGGCCGGCCTGGCCCGGGAGCAGACCCTGGCCCTGGAATTCCTGGGGGACGTGCACCGGGACGAGGGCCATCCGGCCGACGCCCGCCGCTACTACGAGCGCGGCATGGCCGTGGCCCACGCCCTGGCCCCCCGCGGCGACCTGGTGATGGAGCTGCGCCGCCGCGAAGGCGAATGCCTGGACCTGGAAGGGCGCCACGAGGACGCCCTGGCGGTGCTGAACAACGCCCGCGAGCTGTGCGACGAGGTGGGCGACGTCTTCGAAACCGCCGTCACCCTGCGCTGCCTCGCCGTCAACGCCGCCAACCTGGGCCGCTGGCCCCTGGCGGCCCGCCTGCTGGACGAGGCCCTGCTGGGCCTGCGCCGCCTGCAGGCCCGCCACGAGCAGATGATCGCCGCCTACCACGCCGCCCGCTTCCGCCTGCGCTGGGCGGACACCGGCGCGGTGGCCTCACGGGCGGTGGCCCTGCTGGAAGAGGCCTGGAACCACGCCCTGGTGGCCCACCGCCTGGACCAGGAGCTGGAGGGCACGCCCCTGTCCGCGGACGTGGCCGAACTGGTGGCCGAACTGGCCCGCCGGCGCGTCGGCGGCGGCGAGCCGTCCCGCCCCAGCGGCCCGGCGGCCGGCCTCTTCTCGGCCCGTCGCGCGCCGTGCTCGCGGGTGGTGGCCATCTCGCCGGTGATGCGCCAGGTGCTGCGCCGCTGCGACGGCTTCGCCCGCTACGAGGGCCCGGTGCTGCTGTTGGGCGAGTGCGGCACCGGCAAAGAACTGCTGGCCCACCGGATCCACGAGACCAGCCCGCGCAGCGCGCGGCCGCTGCTCGTCCTGAACTGCGCGACCGCCCCTGGCGACAGCCTGGCCCGGGAGCTGTTCGGCGCGGAGGACGAGCGCGGCACCAGCCGCGGCCTGATCGAGCGGACCCGGGGCGGCACGCTGCTGCTGACCTCGGTGGAGGCCCTGCCCGACGCGGTGCAGGAGCGTCTGTTGCTGATGATCCGCGACGGCACCTGGCGTCCCCTGGGCTCGGCCCGGGACCGGCGCGCGGACGTGCGGCTGATCGCCACCAGCGCCCGCGACCTGGCCGAGCTGGCGGACCGGGGCCACGTGCGCCCGGACCTGTACTTCCGCCTGCGGCTGATGACCGTGGCCGTGCCGCCCCTGCGCCAGCGGCCCGAGGACGTGATGCCCCTGCTGGACCACTTCCTGACCCGGCTGGAGGGCACCCCCCTGGCCGCCCGCACGGTCTTCGACCAGACCGGCCTGGAGGCCCTGACCGCCCACGCCTGGCCCGGCAACGGGACCGAGGTCGAGGCCATCGCCCAGCAGGCCTGGCTGCACCGGGACCTGGGCCGACCCCTGAGCCTGGTGCGGCGCCTGCGCGACGACCGCATGGTGCTGGAGTTCGCGGAGCTGGCCCAGGCCCGGGCGCCCGGGCCCCATCCCCGCGGCCACGCTTCGGGGCTGAGCTGGGAGACCCTCAACGCGCTGATCGTGCGGGCCGGCGGCAACAAGGCCCGGGCCGCCCGGCAACTGGGGGTCTCGCGGGTAACCCTCTACCGCTGGCTCAGCCAGCTGGATCCGCAGCGGCCCTGACCCCACGGGACGCGACCGGGACGGAGCCCGGTCGCCCACCCGCCCGCCTTGACACCCCCCCCGCGCACCCCGACAATCCGCCGATGCGAAGCCCCCGCACCCTCCCCTGGCGCGACCTCTGGCCCGCCGCCCTGCTGCTGTTGCCGGTGCTGCTGGCCTACGGCCAGGTGGGCGGTTTCGGCTTCGTCAACTTCGACGACGACGCCTACGTCCAACAGAACCCCCGGGTGCTGGAAGGACCCACGGCGGCCAACCTGCTCTGGGCCCTCGTCACCGGCCACCAGGGGGTGTGGATCCCGACCACCTGGATCTCGCTGCAGCTGGACGCCGGGCTCTGCGGGCCGGCGCCGGGCTGCTTCCACCGCACCAACCTCGTGCTGCACCTGGTGAACGCCCTGCTGGTCTACGCGCTGGTGCTGGCGCTGACGGGCGGGCGCTGGCGAGCCCTGGCGGTGGCGGCGGTCTTCGCCGCCCATCCGCTGAACGCGGAGGCCGTCTGCTGGGTGACCGCCCGCAAGGACCTGGTGCTGGCGGCCTGGAGCCTCGCGGCTCTCCTATGCTGGCGCCGCGCCCGGGCCTCCTGGCGCGGCGGCTGGGCCTGGGTGGCCCTGGCCTGCGCGCTCGCGGCCATGGCCGCCAAGCCCCAGGGGGTGGTGCTGCCGGCGGCGCTGGTGCTGGTCTCCGCGTGGCCGCGGGGCGCCGATCGGCACGCGTCCCGGTCGGCGATCCGGGAGCTCGTCGCCGTGCTGCCCTTTCTGGCCGTGGCCGCCGCCGTGGCCTGGGCGGCCTTCACCCTGGCCCGCAGCGCCGAGTTCGGCGAGCTCACGCCGGTCCCGGTGGCGCAGCGGGTGGCCGACGCCCCGGCCCTGGTCTGGCGCACCGCCTTGAAGCTGGTGCGGCCGGCGCCCCTGGCCCCGGCGTACCCGGCCGACGGGCTGCACGTCAGCGGCGCGTGGGGCGGGGCGTTGCTCTTGGCCGTGCTGGCGGTGCTGGCCGAGGGCTGGCGCCGACGCCGGCGCTTCCCCGCGCTTCTGTTCGGCTGGTCCTGGTTCCTGGCCTGGCTGCTGCCCACCCTGGGCCTGGTGCAGGGCGGGCACCTGCCGCTGGGCGACCGCTACGCCTACCTGGCGCTGGTGGGGCTCGTGTTCGTGGTGGCCGAGGCCGCGGTCGGCGCCGCGGCGCGTCGGCCGCGCCTGCGCGCGCCGCTGGCCGCGCTGCTGGTGGCGGTCGTCGCCCTGGGCGTCCTGCAGTCCCGGCGCCAGGCCGCCGTCTGGCGCGATCCGGTCGACCTGTGGCGGCATACCCTGGCCGTCACGTCGGACAACGCCTTGGCCCACCAGAACCTGGCCGTGGTGCTGGACGACCGCGGCCGCCCGGCCGAGGCCTGGCCCCACCTGCAGGCGGCATTGGCCCTGGATCCCACCAGCCGCACCCACTACAACGCCGGCAACGTGCTGCTGGCCCTCGGCCGCCGGGCCGAGGCCGAGCAGCAGTACCTGCGGGCGCTGGCGCGCAACCCGGGCCTGGTGGAGGCGTCGCTGAACCTGGGCGCGCTGCTGGGGCAG
>JBHEPC010000036.1:0-3779 GCA_046260475.1 Candidatus Krumholzibacteriia bacterium
TGTCCCAGGTGCCCGAGTCGGTGCGGGACGGGCTGGAAGCCCTGGTCACCGCGCGCCTGGCCACCCTCGGCGAGGACGTGTGATGAAGCCCCGCCACGCCGCCGCCGACCCCGCGGCCGCCGGAGGGCTGCTGCGCGAGCGCTTCCCCATCCTCGGGCGGTCGGTCAACGGCCGCCCGCTGATCTACCTCGACTCGGCGGCCACCACCCAGAAGCCCGAAGCGGTGATCGCAGCCGAGGCCGACTACTACCGCAACAGCAACGCCAACGTCCACCGCGGCCTGCACACCCTGGGCGACGAGGCCACGCGCCTGTACGAGGGCTGCCGCGCGGCCGTCGCCGGCTGGCTGGCGGTCACGCCCGCGCAGGTGACGATCCAGCGCTCGGCCACCTCGGCCATCAACCTGGTGGCGCGGGGCTGGGAGCACCGCCTGAGCGAGGGCGACGCGATCCTCGTGACGGAGATGGAGCACCACGCCAACTTCGTGCCCTGGCAGATGCTCGCCGCGCGGAAGAGGCTCGACCTGCGCGTGCTGCCCGTCACCGACGGGGGCGAGCTGGACATGGGGCAATTGGACGACCTGCTGGATGAGCGGGTCAAGATCGTCGCGATCGGCCACATTTCCAACGTGCTGGGCACCGTCAACCCGGTGGCCGAGATCTGCGGCCGCGCCCGCAACGTGGGGGCGCTGACCCTGGTGGACGCCGCCCAGTCGGTGGGCCACCGGCCGCTGACGTTCGCCGACACCGGCGCCGACCTGCTGGTCTTCAGCGCCCACAAATGCTACGGCCCCATGGGCCTGGGCTTCCTGGTGGGCCGGCCCGAGGTGCTGGCCGAACTGGAGCCCCTGGAGGGCGGCGGCGAGATGATCGAGTGGGTGCGCCTGGAGGGCACCACCTGGGCCGAGGTGCCCCACCGCTTCGAGGCCGGCACGCCCAACGTGGCGGCGGCGGCGGCGTTCCCGGCGGCCATCGCCCTGCTGGAAGAATTGGGCCTGGCGCGGGTGCGGGCCCACGAGCAGGACCTGACGGGCTACGCCCTGGAGAAACTGGCGGCCCTGGACGGCCTGGTTATCTTCGGTCCCGGGGATCCGGCGCGGCGCGGCGGCCTGGTGAGCTTCCACGACCCGCAGGTGCATCCCCACGACCTGAGCACGATCCTCGACCAGCTGGGGATCGCCGTCAGGGCGGGCCACCACTGCGCCCAGCCCCTGCACCGGCGCCTGGGCGTGGTCGCGACGACCCGGGCCTCGTTCGGCGTCTACACGGCGCGGGACGAGATCGACGCCCTGGTCGCCGGCATCCTGGAAGCCCGGAAGGTGTTCGCGCTGTGAGCCTCGGACCCATCGACGACCTTTACCGCGAGGTGATCCTCGATCACCACCGGCATCCCCGCGGCCGCGAGCCGCTGGCCGACCCGGACGTGACCGCCGAGGGGCGCAATCCGTCCTGCGGCGACGAGGTCACCCTGCAGCTGAACTTCGACGGGGACCGCATCAGCCAGGTGGGCGTGGACGCTCGCGGCTGCGCCATCAGCACCAGCAGCGGCTCGATGCTGGCCGACCTGATCGAGGGCATGACCGTGGCCGAGGCGGAAAAGGTAGCCGACGCCTTCCGGGGGATCCTGCACGGCGGGGAACTGCCCGAGAACCTGGACCTGGGCGACCTGGAGGCCCTGCAGGGGGTGCAGAAGTTCCCGGTGCGGGTCAAGTGCGCCATCCTGCCCTGGGTGACCATGCTGGACGCCATCATCGCCCACAAGCGGGGGCGGGCGCCGCGGCCGGTCTCCACCGAGGGGACGGGTGCCAACGGCGCGCCCATGGACGTGAACGTCAAGGAGAAGGACCGATGAGCGAGAAGCCCACCATGGCCGAGGTCATGAAGCACCTGCAGCCGGTGATCGACCCCGAGCTGAACATCTCCATCGTGGACCTGGGCCTCGTGCGCGGCGTCACCGTCGGCGACGACGGCAAGGTGGACATCGACCTGACCCTGACCAGCCCCATGTGCCCCATGGGCCCGCAGATCATGGCGGCCACCACGCGCGCGGCGATGCAGACGCCGGGCGTGACCGAGGCCCACGTGGACCTGACCTTCTCCCCGCCCTGGGATCCGCGGACGGACGCCACGGAGGACGGCAAGGCGGCGCTGGGGATCTGGGACTGACGTCGGCGGGAAGAATGACGAAGGGGCGCGGCAAAGGCTGCGCCCCTTCGTTGTTCAAGTCGTAGGATGGTCCCGGCCGGGTCGGCCGGTCAATCCTCGGCGTCCCGCAGCTCCTTCGCCGCCTCTTCCAGCTCCTGCTTCTGTTCGGCGTCCACTTCGGGGTAATGCAGGTCCAGCCCCGCCAACGCGTCCACCACGGCGGCCGCCACCACCAGGCGCGCGAACCACTTACGGTCTGCCGGCACCACGTGCCACGGCGCGTGCTCGGTGGCGGTGCGCCGCACCATGTCCTCGTAGGCCTCCATGTACGCGTCCCAGTGGCCGCGCTCGCGGACGTCGGCGGCGGAGAACTTCCAGTGCTTCTGTGGATCGTCCAGGCGGGCGAGGAAGCGCTCCTTCTGCTCGTCCTTGGACACGTTCAGGAAGAACTTCAGGATCAGGGTGCCGTTGCGCGCCAGGTAGCGTTCGATGGCGGTGATGTCCTCGCAGCGCTCGGCCCAGATGTGCTTGGTCACCAGCTGCGGCGGCAGCTTCTGCTTGGCCAGCAGCTCCTCGTGCACCCGGACCACCAGCACCTCCTCGTACCAGCTGCGGTTGAAGATGCCGATGCGCCCGCGCCCGGGCAGGTTCTTCAGGGAGCGCCACATGAAGTCGTGGTCCAATTCCTCGGCGCTGGGCGCCTTGAACGAGACGACGTGCACCCCCTGGGGGTTGACCCCGGACATGACGTGCTTGATGGTGCCGTCCTTGCCCGCGGCGTCCATGGCCTGGAAGATCAGCAGCACGCTCCAGCGGTCCTGGGCGTAGAGGCGGGACTGGGCCTCGGTGAGCCAGTCGACGCCGTCGGCCAGCAGACCCTTGGCCTTCTTCTTGTCCAGGCCGCCGAGATCGCCGTCGGCGGTCGGGTCGTGGTCGGCCAACCGGAACTCGCTGCCGTCGGTGACGCGGTAGGGGGCCAGGAGCTTGCGGAGCTGCTTGGGCGTGGTCATCGTCATGGGCGGAACCTCCGTTGCGGACCGGCACCTACCCGCCGACGTCCTCGGCGAACACCCGTACCCAGTCCCCCTTTATGCTAACCTCAAAAGCCGCCGGATGCTCGGCGCACAGCTCGCCCAGGCGCCCGGGGCGGCCGTAGGAGTACTCGCGCTCGCCGTCGTCGTGGTGGATCCAGATGGCCAGGCCGCGGCGGGGACCGGTGACGGCGTAGCGGCTCATGGGCTCGTCGTTGTTGCTGTTGCCGGCGGCGAAGACCGGGCGGCGGCCGATGCGCGCCTCGATGTTGGCGGGTTTGTGCTCGTGGCCGTTGGAGGTCTGGACGTCCCCGCGCACCATGGTGACGGTGCCGTCGTCGTTGCGGCGGTAGACGGGCATGGTCCAGCTGCCGATCACCCGCTCGGGCGGGACGCCGATCACCTCTTCGCTGTAGCTGCGCACGAAGTCCTGGGCGCCGCCGGTGACGATCCAGACCTGGAACGCGTTCGCCTCCAGCAGGCGCATCAGCTCGAGCATGGGCGGGTAGTAGAGCCGGTCGTGGGTCACGCCGAAGCGCTCGTGCTCGGTGCGGGCCAGCCAGGCGCGGGCCGAGTCGCGGTAGGCCGCAACCGGCATGCCGGC
>JBHEPC010000054.1:0-2900 GCA_046260475.1 Candidatus Krumholzibacteriia bacterium
GGCCTCGACGGCGTGCCAGGCTCCCTGCTCGTCCCGGATCTTCTTGCACCCCGAGCAGATGGGCAGGATGCCCTCGAGGTGGCTCACCCGCGCCAGCAGCCGGGCGGTGACCCGGCAGACGACCACGGCCAGGGCGGCGACGAGAACGCTCTCCAGCAGGGACTCCTGCCAGTTGGCGGGGGTGGGCGGCGCGCCCAGCACGAGGTGGGGCAGATCCAGCAGCTCGTCCAGCCAGAGGACGGCGATCACCAGGCCGAAGGCCAGCGCCTCCAGGCGGACCACCCGCCGGGTCGCCGTGCGCACTCCCGTCACGTCCACGCCCTCCTCCCGCGTTTCCCGGGGCCACGGCCCCGCCAGCCCGGGACACCGTAGCACCTGCACTCGGGCCGATGCAAGCCGCCGGCCGCGATCAGGTGCCGGCCTCCCCTTGGCCGCTGGCGGGGAAGTCGATGTGGAAAGTCCTCCCGGTGCGGGGAGGGCCGTCCGGATCACGCAGGAACCGGACGGCCCCGGGGCGGAAACAGTTAGCGGAAGAGCGCCTTGATCGCCCCGAACGACGCCTCGTCGTTGGGCACGGGACCAGACTGGGTCATCTGGCCGCGGATCTCCCCGCCGGGGAAATCCTCGCTGTGCACGTTGACGTAGATGTTGCCGGCGGCCAGCTCGTCGGCCTGGCCCTGGGTCATGGCCCAGATGCCGTTGACGGGCGAGCCGATGGGCAGCCCGAAGACGACGCCGCCGTTGGCGCCGGCCGGGGCGTTGTGGAAGTGGGCGCCCACCTGGCCGGAGGACAGGCCCGTGAACTCCAGGGTCCAGGTCGCCAGCAGGGTGTCGGTGTCCAGGGCCAGGGAGGCGGTGCCCGTGGCGGCGGTGGCCACCGGGGGCACCTCGTTGGAGCCCGCGAGCACGGTGGAGTAGGTGGCGATATTGGCCATCGCGGCGCCGTAGGTCAGGCAGGCGGCGACGGTGCAGGCGACGGTGAACTTGCGCATAGGGTTCATTTCGGGACCTTCCGGCAGAGTGGGCGTTCGCAATCGGATCAAAAGTATACAACATTTCTCCTTTATTGGCTACGGCTTCGTCGCGCCGGTTGCCGACCGTGGTTTTTGGTTCTATGTTTTCGTGTTGGCCGCAGGGGGATGCGGCTCTGCACGTCATGCGCCTGCAGGAGATGACTACATTGTCACCGGAGCCGGCCCCGCCCGCCGCGGGGACGGCCTGCCCATGCCACCTTGAGCTCCCGACCCCGGCAGGACCACACCCATGAACGGACCCCTGAACGCCCGCCAGCCCCGGGCGAGCACCACCCAGAAGGCCCTCGAGTTCAACCTCGACCCCCTGCGCTACGGCTCCATCGCCGAGATCGGCGCGGGGCAGGAGGTGGCCCGCCACTTCTTCCGCGTGGGCGGGGCGTCGGGCACCATCGCCAAGACGACCTCGGCCTACGACATGCGCTTCAGCGACGCCATCTACGGCCCCTCCGCCTCCGGGCGCTACGTGGCCCGCGACCGCCTGCTGCGCATGCTGGACCACGAGTACGGGCTGATCATCGAGCGGGTGGCGGCCAGCCGGCCCCCCGAGTCCCGCTACTTCGTCTTCGCCGACACGGTGGCCGCCCGCCGTTTCGGGGTCGAGAGCGAGGACCACGGCTGGCTGGGGATGCTCTTCCAGCACGCGCCGGGCGCCGAACCCAGCCGCGTGGTGGTCCACGTCGGGCTGTTCGACGAGACCAACCAGGACCAGCAGGAGGCCCTCGGCATCCTGGGCGTGAACCTCATCGACTCGTGCTTCCGCTACCATGACGACGCCGGCCAGCTGGTGGACTCCCTGGCCGAGAACCTGGCCTGGGGCCGGGTGGAGGTCGACAGCGTCGAGCTGGACGGGCCCGCCTTCGCCGGCGTCGACCGGCTCGCCATGGGCCTGCGCGTGGTGTCGTCCAGCCTCGGACCGGTGGTCATCTTCGCGCCCGACGGCGCCGTCGCCCTGCCCGCGGACGTGCTCTACCGCAAGGTGCCGCTGATCCTGCGCGGCACCTTCCGGCCCTTCACCAACGTGCACGCGGACATGGCCGCCCGGGGCGTCGAGGGGCTGGCGCAGGAGCTGGGGATCCCCCGCGACGACATCGTGCTGCTGTGCGAGATGAACATCGCCCGGCACCTGTACGAGGGCGTGGACGATGTCTCGGACCTGCAGGCGCGCGTGGAGCTGCTCAACGCCCTGGGCCTGCACGCCATGGTGACCAGCCACCTGCGCTTCTTCCGGCTGGCCGAGCACTTCCAGCGCCACGACCTGCGCCGCGTGGCCTTCGTGCTGAGCGTGGCCGACCTGCATGCCATCTTCGACGACGCCTACTACGCGGGCCTGGACGGCGGCATGCTGCAGGCCATCGCCCGGCTCTTCGCCTCGGACTCCAAGCTGTTGGTGTACCCCAACCTGACCGTCGAGGGCGATGTGCGCACGGTCGAGAACCTGCGCCTGCCCGAGGACCACGCCCACCTGTACCGCCACCTGGTGGTGAACCGGCGCATCCTGGGTCTTGAGGCCGACCCGGACCGGCTGGTGGTCTTCGACCCGGAGGCCCTCGGGGCGCTGATCGCCGCCGGGGACGAGCGCTGGCGCGAGCTGGTGCCGGCGGCGGTGCAGGCGCGGATCGGGGAGCTGCGGATCGCCGCGCCGTGACCTCCGGTCAGATTCCGCGGGTGCGCTTGCGGGATCGGGGATTCCTTCCGTTCATGGGCAGGAGCACCGACGCGCAGCCCCGGGAGCAAGCCATGCACCACAACCACCGGATCCTGGTCCCGATCCTGATCGTCGGGGCCCTTGGCGCCAACGCCCAAGCTGGAGACAAACCCTTGCAGTACAACGAACTGGACTACGAGCAGAAGCGGGTGATCCTGCAG
>JBHEPC010000061.1:0-8215 GCA_046260475.1 Candidatus Krumholzibacteriia bacterium
GCACGGTGCCGTGCCAGGTGTCGCCCGCGGTGCCGGAGGCGGCCGGCTGGGCGGCGGGGGCGGCCTGCTGGTCGCCCTGCTGGGCGCCCTGCTGGGCGTCGTCGTCGTTCTTGCTGCAGCCCGCCAGGACGAGCAGGGCGCCCGCCAGGACGAGGGTGATGGTCAGGGACAGCTTCTTCACATTGGTCCTCCCGGGATGGCCGCGCCGGGGTCGTGCCCGAGCCGGCCGAAGCGTGCGATCGGTGTCCGCCCAAAATAGGATCCGGCGGGTGCCGGATCAATCCGCATTCACGCTTCCGGTTTGCCCAGCAGCCGGAACATCTCCTGCTTGTAGGCCTCGACCCCCGGCTGGTCGAAGGGGTTGACCCCCAGCAGGCGCCCGCTGATCGCCACCGCCTTCTCGAACAGGTACAGGAGCGCCCCCAGCGTAAACGGCTTCACCTCTTCGAGTTCAAACGCGGAACAGGGCACGCCGCCGGCCAGATGGGCGCGGCGCGTGCCCTCGTAGGCCCGCCGGTTGATCTCGTCCAGGGGCATGCCCGCGAGGTAGCCCAGGCCGTCCAGGTCGCGGCCGCCTTCGCCCTCGGCCGGGACGACGAGATCGCCCCGGGTGCGGCCCACGGTCAGGAAGGTCTCCTGCAGGCAGCGCCGGCCGTCCTGCAGGTATTGGCCCATGCTGTGCAGGTCGGTCGTCAGCAGGGTCGAGGCGGGGAAGATGCCCTTGCCCTGCTTGCCCTCGCTCTCGCCGAAGAGCTGCTTCCACCACTCGGCCACCTGGCCCAGCCCGCCGTGGAAGCTGCTGAGCACCTCGATGACGAAACCCCGCTCGTACAGGGCGTGGCGCGTGGCGGCGTAGCGGTGGGCCGGGTTGGCCTGCAGGTCGTCGACGAGGCAGGCGGTCCGCATGGCGCGGGCGCCGGCCACCAGCTGCCGGATGTTGATGCCGGCCACCGCCAACGGGAACAGGCCCACGGGGGTCAGCACCGAGAAGCGGCCGCCCACGTCGTCCGGGACCACGAACGTCGGGTAGCCTTCCTCGTCGGCCAGGGTCTTCAGGGCACCGCGGCGGGCGTCGGTGATGGCGGTGATGCGGCGGGCGGCGTGGTCCGCGCCGTACCGCTCCTGCAGGTGGGCCCGCAGCAGGCGGAAGGCCACCGCCGGCTCCAGGGTGGTGCCCGACTTGGAGATGATGCACAGGGCGGGCTCGCACAAGGCCACCCGATCCAGCACCCGGCCCAGGGTGGCGGGGCACAGGCCCGTGCCCGCGAAGAGGATCTCCGGCGCGCCCGGCGCGGGGCCGCCCAGGGCCTCGAGCACCGCCCGCGACCCCAGGTACGAGCCGCCGATGCCGATCACCACGCAGCAGTCGGCCAGGCCGCGGATGCGCGCGGCCTCGGCCTCGAGGGCCGCGAACTCGGCCTCGCCCACCCGCTCGGGCAGGTCCCGCCAGCCCAGGAAATCGCTGCCCGGCCCGGTGCCCGCCGCCAGCTCGGCGGCGACAGCGGCCACCGGTCCGGCCAGGGCGTCCAGGTCGGCCGTGGGCAGGAAGGAAGCGGTGCCGCTCGTGTCCAGGCGGATGCCGGCGATCTGGTCCATGGCTGCTCCCGGGGGCGACGGGACTTGCGCCCCGCGCCCGTGCCGTTTAATTCTCAAGTCCCGTCCTTGGCGGCCACACGGCCGCTCCGGCGCCCCAGCATAGCGCCGGCGCCGCAGGATGCAAACGCCTTCGCCCCGTCGGGAGATCCCCATGGACCTGGCTTCGCCTGTCATCGTCGCCACCTACGCGGAGATCGCCCTGAAGGGGAAGAACCGCGCCATGTTCCTGCGCCGGTTGCTGAACAACGTGCGCAAGGCCCTGGCGGGGCTGCCCCTGCAGGAGATCAGGCACGTCGAGAGCCGCGTCGTGGTGGATCTGGCGGACACGGCCGTGGCCGACGAGGCCGCCGCGCGCCTGCGCCGGGTCTTCGGGCTGGTGTGGGTCTCGCCCGCGGTGGCGGTGCCCCGCGGCGAGGTGGACGGGGAGCTGGCCGAGGACCTGGCCGCCGGCTCGCCGCCGCGCCTGTCGCGGATCTGCGCCGTGGCCCAGGCCCTCGCCGCCCGCGACCGGGGCCAGGCGGCCAACTTCAAGGTCGAGACCCGGCGCAGCGACCGCGCCTTCCCCCTGACCTCCCTGCAGATCAGCGCCGAGGTGGGCCGCGCCGTCCACCTGGACGCGGACCTGCCCGCGCGCATGCAGCATCCGGACTTCGTGGTCAACGTGCTGGTGCTGAAGGAGCACGTGCTGGTCTTCACCCGCAAGGAGCCGGCCTACGGCGGCCTGCCCGCCGGCAGCAGCGGGCGGGTGCTCGTGCTGCTGTCGGGGGGCATCGACTCGCCGGTGGCGGCCTGGCTGATGATGCGCCGGGGCGTGCGCCCCGTGTTCATCCACTTCTACTCGGGCCGCACGCCGGCCGAGGCGGACACCGGCAAGATCGAGGAACTGGTGCGCCTGCTCGCGCGCTTCAGCCCGTCGCCGCTGACCCTGTGGCTGGTGCCGGTGGTGCCCTACGAGCTGCGTGCCATCGGCACGGTGCCCGAAAACTACGACATGGTGCTGTTCCGGCGCTTCATGGTGCGCACGGCCGAGCGCCTGGCGGGCCGCACCAGCTGCCGCGCCCTGGTCACCGGCGACAGCCTGGGCCAGGTGGCCAGCCAGACCCTGGAGAACCTGGGGGCCATCGCCCCGGACGTGCAGCTGCCGGTCCTGCGGCCCCTGGTGGGCATGGACAAGATGGAGATCACCGCCTGGTCCAAGGAGATCGGCGCCTTCGCGACCTCGATCCTGCCCTACCGGGACTGCTGCTCCATCCGCTCCCCCAAGCCCGTCCTGCACGCCCGCCCGGACGACCTGCTGCGGCACGCGGCGGCGATGGACCTGGAGAGCGCGGTGACCGAGGCCCTGGCGGGGGCCGCCAAGGTGGTGGTCGGGGCGTGATCGAAGCTCAACCGCCGCTCCGGGCGGCCGATGACCGGACGGAACCCCCGCCGCCGGACCGCCCTCGGCCCGGCCGCGGCATCTCCCAGGTAGGCAGGATGAGACCGGTGAAGATCCTCGTCGTCGACGACTCCCGCGCGATGCGGCGCATCGTCACGCGCACGATCGGGCAGGCGGGATTCGGCGAGCACGACATCATCGAGGCCGAGAACGGCCGCGACGCGCTGGGGCTGATCCACAGCGCAGCGCCGGACATCGTGCTGTCCGACTGGCACATGCCGGAGATGTCGGGGATCGAACTGTTGAGGGAACTGAACGCCACCGGGACGCCCGTCCCCTTCGGCTTCGTCACCGCGAACGTGACCCGGGCCATGGTGGACGAGGCGCGGCAGGCGGGGGCGGTGTTCCTGCTGGCCCGGCCCTTCACCCCCGCGGATATGGCCGAGGTCCTGTCGGTCTTCAGCTTCGCCTGACCGCCGCCCGGCAGGGTCTAGGCCGGCTGCTGCGGGCGCCCGGCGCCCTTGTGACCGGCCAGGTACAGGTCCCGCATCTCGTGGAACTCCGGCTCCACCTTCGCCGTCAACTCGGCGGCGAGGTCCGCCGTCAGGCCCAGGCGCACCATCGCCGGCTCATCCACCCGGTACAGGCCCAGGTCGACGCCGCCGCCCCAGCCCGCGCGCATGGCCAGCGCATCGGCCAGGTGGACGATGTCGACGATCTGCTGGTGCTGCTCTGCGAGCGCGGGGTTGTGGTGCCAGCGGGCGGCGGCCACCACCTCTTCGGGCAGGTTCCAGGAGGCGAGCAGCTCGGCGGCGACCTCGGCGTGGTCCATGCCCAGGACGCGGCGCTCGGCCTCGTCGAAGGGCAGGCCCTCCAGCGCCACCAGCTCCTTGATGGGATGGTCGTCCACCTCGATGAAGGTGCCCAGCACCACCTTGCCCATGTCGTGGAGCAGGCCGGCGGTGAAGGCCTCCTCGCGCCCGCGCACCTTGAGCGCCTGCACCATCTTCTCGGCGAAGATGGCGGTGGCGAAGGAGTGCTCCCAGAGCGCGTCGGCCTCCATGTCGTAGCCCTTGATGGGCTTGCGCACCAGCGGGGCCACCGACATGCACAGCACCATCTGGAAGATGCGGTTGGTGCCCAGCCGGGTGATGGCCTCCTTGACGGTCTTGATGCGGCGCGACCAGCCGAAGTAGGCCGAGTTGGCCAGCTGCAGGATGTTGGCGGTCAGGCCGGGATCGTGCTCGATGACCTTGGCCAGGGCGTCGAAGCTCACGTCCGGATCGTTCAGGTACTGCCGGATCCGGATCACCACCGACGGGAGCGACGGCACGTTCCTGATCTGCCTGAGAATCGTCAGCTTGTCCAGCACGGCCGGCTCCTTCCCCCGAGGGGATTGCGTGGGCTTCAGTTGGCCTTGGCGCTGCCCGCGATCAGGGCGATCTGCTCGCGCTCGCGGCGGGTCAGCAGGCGGTCCACCTCGATCAGGCAGACGTTCGCCTCGCCGGCGTGGCCGATGCCGGCGATCCAGTCCCCGTCCTCGATGCCGCCGCCCTGGCCCGGAGGCCCGTCGATGGCGGAGGCCTCGAAGTGGCAGACCTCGGTGACCGCGTCCACCAGCAGGCCGACGGCGAGGGTGCCGGCCGCGGTCGCCACGTCCACGACCACGATGCAGGCGCGCTCGGGCGGCGTCGGGCCGGACAGGCCCAGCCGCCGGCGCAGGCTCACCACCGGGATGGTGCGCCCGCGCAGGCCGATCACGCCGGCGGCGCAGCCGGGCTGGCCGGGCACCGGGCCCAGGCCCGCCGCCGTGGTGATCTCCTGCACCCGCAGGATCTCCACGGCGTAGAGCTCCCTGGCCAGGGTGAAGGCGAGGTACTTGCCCGCCTGGGCGGTCCTCGCGAGGGTAGCGGCTGCCATAGGGACGACCTCCGTCTGTGCTGTCCCGCGCCCTGTCCCTGGGCGCGGCGGGCGCGAGCGGCCGGGTTCCTGGGCGGCCCCGTCAGGAATCTGGCCGTCGCCGAAGCGGGGCCGCACGCGGGCCGTGTCGGGGTTGCCGGAAGGGCAGGAACCGTGCAGGGTTCCGGCCGGGGCCGCGTTCCGGTCAATTGGCTGCCGGAAAACGCGTTGCCCGACTCCCGGGCGGTCCGGACGTCGGCCGGCGTCCCTTCGGGAGCGCCGCCGGACGGAAGGACCAGCCCCCGGACGAGGGCAACATGCGTGCCAAGGTGGGACTCAGCGGGAGGGCACCTTCACGGCAGCCGCCGGGCCAGCCGGTAGCGCTGCCGCCACCAGGCGTTGTCCAGGGACTCCGTGCTGACGGGCAGGTAGCGCCGTGGCGCGTGGATGAAATTCCGTTGTCCCACGTAGATGCCCACGTGGTCGATGTCGCCGCCGTTGATGGCGAAGAACAGCAGGTCCCCCGCCCGCAGCTCGCCCAGGCGCACGGATCGCCCCCGGGACGCCTGCTGCCGCGAAACCCGGGGCAGGTCGATCCCCAACTCGCCGTAGACGTGCTGCACCAGGCCGCTGCAGTCGAAGCGGTCCGGGCCCGAGGCACCCCATTGGTAGGGTTTGCCCAGCTGCCGGCGGACCAGGTCCGCGGCCTCCAGGCCCAGGGTCGGGCCGGCGGGCTCCCGCACCGGCCGCTGGGCGCCCGCCAGGCCCCGAGGCTCCGGGTCCGGCAGGCCCAGCTCCCGCACGCCGGCCGCGGGCAGGCTCGCCGCCGGCGCCGCAGACGGGGCGAGGGGACGCGGCGCGGGCGCGGGCGCGGCGCGGACGGTCTCGCCCTGCACCACCCGCTTCGGCGCACATCCGGCCACCAAGGCCACGAATGCCGGCAGCACGAGCACCGCCGTCGCCAGGAAGCGGCGGCGAAGTCCGGAGGGGCGGGACGGCGGCAAGGCCGGGGGCATGGCATCCTTGCCCGGGGGGCGGGACACGGGTTTCTGGCTCCGGAGGATCGCGCGTGCTACTGTAGCCCCATGATGAACGACAACGATCCGAAAGGCAACGCCGCGCCGCCGGCGGCGGACGAGGTCCTGGACCTGGTCATCGACAAGCTGGTCACCGGCGGCGCCGGCCTGGCCCGCCACGACGGCCAGGCCGTCTTCGTGCCCCTGACCGCGCCCGGCGACCGCGTCCGCGCCCGGGTCGTGGTGCGCAAGAAGGGCTTCCGGCAGGCCGAGTTGGTCGAGGTGGTGGAGCCCGGGCCCGCGCGGCGCGAGGCTCCCTGCCCCTACTACGGCGAGTGCGGCGGCTGCGACCTGCAGCACCTGGAGCCGGCGGCCCAGCGCCAGGCCAAGGCCGCCATCGTCCTGGACTGCTTCCTGCGTTTGGGCCGGCTGGACGTGGCCCCGCTGCTCGAAGGTCCCGCCGACGGGCCCGAGTTGGGCTACCGCAACCGCATCCGCCTGTTCGCCCATCCCTCCGGTCCCTACGGCCTGATGCGCCGCGGCACCAAACAGGTGGTCCCCCTGGAGGCCTGCCTGCTGATGCCCGAGCAGTTCAACCGGGACATCCTGCCGTGGCTGCGCATGATGCCGCCGGTGGAGCAGATCCTCGTGCGCCTGGACGGGCGCGGCCGCTTCCTGCTCTCCCTGTTCGGGCCCCCGGCCCGGCAGAAGCTGCTCAAGCGGATCCTGGCCGGCGTCGGCCCGGACCAGGCGCCGACGCCCGGCTGCACCGGCATCCTCTTCAACAACCTGCCCGTCTGGGGCCACGACTACCTGGTCCACGAGATCGACGGCCACACCTTCAAGGTGGCGGCCCAGAGCTTCTTCCAGGGCAACCACGGCGTCACCGGCGAAGCGGTGGCCACGGCGCAGGCCTGGCTGGACGACCTGGCGGCCGCCGGCCGGCTGGGCCCCCTGCTGGCGGATTTGTTCTGCGGCGTGGGCCTGTTCAGCCTCTGCCTGGCCGACCGCTTCGCGCGCGTGGTGGCCGTCGACAGCGACGAGGGCGCCTGCCGGGACCTGGAGAACAACGTGCAGCGGGACGCCGCCGCCCGGGGCAAGGTCACGGTGCACGCCGGCCCGGTGGCCAAGGTGCTGGCCGAGGCCGACCTGGCGACGGACGAGGCATGGCGCGAGGCCTGCTGCGTGGTGGATCCGCCGCGCACGGGCCTGGGCAAGGATGCGGCGGCCGCCCTGGCCGCCCGGGCCCCCCGCCAGGTGCTGTTCATGAGCTGCGACCCGGCCACCCTGGCCCGGGACGCGGCCCTGCTGGTCGCGGCCGGCTACGCCCCCACGCGCCTGCGGGTGCTGGACATGTTCCCCCAGACCGCCCACATCGAGACCATGCTGCTGATGGAGCGCGGGGACTAGAGCGGATCGCTCACTCGGCCGCCGCCAGGATCCGGAACGAGACCGTGGGCGACATGTCGCTTGCGGCCAGCCCTCGCTTGCCTTCAACGTGCCAGAAGTAGGTGACCCCGCGGGCGAAGCGGGCGCGCAAGGAGTCGGGCAGGTCGACAGGAGGGTCCCCCAGGCTCTCCAGCCGCAGCACCGTGCCCAGTTCCGCGGTGAAGACCTCAAGGACGAAGGTGTCGAAGGGCCGGTCCGCGGCCCAGGTGAAGCTCCCGGGCGGGTCGTCCCGGTCGCCTGTCGGTTGCAGGGGCCGGATCGCCGGTGCGGCCGTGGGGCCGCCGCGAACCGTGTCGGCGGCTTGGGGCCCGACCGGCCACGAGCTCCGGTCGCCGGCGTTCAGGGCCACCAGGGCCAGGGAAGCCGCGACCGCCGCCGGCACCAGCCAGCGCGCGGTGCGCCGGCGCCGCGATGCCAGCGCAGGCCGGATCGCCGTGCGCCAGGCCGCATCCAGGCGCGGCGCGGCGCGGTGCCAGCCGGCCTCGGCTGCCGTTTCGTCATCATGATCCAAAACCTGGAAACGCGTCGCCCGCGCCATTTCCAGGCGACACAGCGGGCATTCGGCGACGTGGGCGTCGATCCGCGCGGCCTGCTCCACCGGCAGCAGACCGCCGGCCCGCAACGCCAGCTCCTCCGGCTCCGGATGCGGTGCAGATGTGGGGTCATTCCGCGGCATTCTTCTCTCCCGCCGTCAGCCGGCGGAACTTCCGCCGGGCGTTCTGGATCAGGGTGCGGGCACCGGTGACGTTGGTGCAGCCGAGGGTCCGCGTGATCTCGCCGACGGTCAGGCCGTCCCGGTAGTGCAGCACGAATGCCGCCAGTTCGTCGGCCGTCAGGCGCCGAACCGCCTGCGCCAGCACCCGGGCGAGGCGACCCG
>JBHEPC010000373.1:0-7954 GCA_046260475.1 Candidatus Krumholzibacteriia bacterium
TGTCCTCGGTGCCGTTGAAGATCTCGATGGCCTTGTTGAAGCCCGAGCCTTCCACGTATTCGGTGATCATCAGGTCCGTGGTCTGGGCGGCGGCGGCGCCGGCCAGCACGAGCCCGAGGCAGAGGACGGCGGTCGTGAACCTTGCGGTCATGGAATCTCCCATCGCAGGACGGATGAACAGGTGGCGGGCCGGCCGCGCCGGTCCGTTGCCACCGTTACATTATATCAAACAGCTACCGGATCTGTCAAAGCTCCAGGGAACGGCCGCCGGTTCAGCCCTCCAGGCCCATGCCCCGCCAGACCCGGGCGGCGGTCTTCTGGATCGCGGCCGGGTCCACGGGCGGTTCGTCGCCGCTGCGGTAGACCCGGCGGCCGCCCACCCACACCTCCTGGATATCCCAGGGGTGGAAATTCGTCAGCAGGTGGCTCAGCCAGGTGTCTTCCGTCAGGGGCGTCTTCTGGAAATTGTGCAGCACGATCAGGTCGGCCGGCGCACCCGCGTCCAGGCTGCCGAAGGGCTCGCCGAAGACCTCCCGCGCCAGGGCGTAGTTGCCCAGCCAGAAGCGCGCGGCGTCCGGGTGGTCGAGGGGCCCGCGGCCCCCCTCGCGCCCGCGGAAGTAGGTGGTGCGCAGCTCGCCCCACATGTTGTCGTCCAGGCCGTCGGTGCCCAGGCCGCAGCGGGCGGGGAAGCGGTCCACCGGGGCGCGGCCCACGCCGTTGTTCATGTTCGAGCGCCCGCAGTGGATCAGCCAGGCGCCCTTCTCCTGCAGCAGCTGCATGTCGATGGGGGAGAGGTCCACGCCGTGGGCGAAGACGCTGCCCCGGCGCACCAGCCCGTAGTCGTCCAGGCGGGCCAAGGGGTCCTTCCAGCCCCGGTCGCGGCTGACCTCGCGGTCGGTGGCGCCCTCGGCCAGGTGGGCGTGCAGGCCCACGCCGTAGCGGCTGCACAGGCCCTCCAGCAGTTCGAGGGTGCGGTCCTCGAGGGTGAAGCTGGCGTGGGCGCCGACCAGGCCGCGCCAGCGGGCCACGTCCGGGTCGCGGCGTTCGGCCAACTGCTGCAGGTAGCGCTCGTTCTCCTGCAGGGTCACGTCGCGCTGGCCCTTGCCGCCCCGGTCGGTGACCTCGTAGCAGAGGCAGCCCCGCAGGCCGACGCTCTCGAGGCCCCGCTGCACCAGGTCCAGGGCGCCGTCCACGCAGGTCAGGCTGGCGTGGTGGTCGAACACCAGGGTCGTGCCGCAGCGCACGGCGTCCCAGGCGCCGGCCGTGGCGCTCAGGTGCACCGCCTCGGCGTCCAGGGCCTGGTCCAGGGGCCACCAGATCTCCGTCAGGATGTCCGTGAAGCTCTCCAGGCGGCGGGTGAGGGGCATGCCCGCCAGCAGGGCCGCGTACAGGTGGCCGTGGGCGTTGACGTTGCCCGGCAGCACGGTCACCCCGCGCAGGTCCCGGACCTCTTCGCCGGCGGCCGGGGCCAGGTCGGCGCCCCGTTCGGCGATGCGCTCGCCGCGCAGGCGCAGGTCCGTGCGCACCACCCGTGGCCGGGGGGCGGCGTCCAGGGCCACGGGGAAGTAGTCCAGCACCAGCGCGTTCTTCAGCAGCAGCCCCTGTGCGGCGGCGGTGTCACGGTCGTTCACGGCGATCCTCCTGGGCCCGAAGCTGCGGCCGCCGGCGGGCGGCCCCGGCCTCCAATCTAACACACGATATCATTCGGGGAAAATGCCGGGTCGCCCGGCGCGCAACGGCAGGGGGCCGCCGGCGCGGTGCCGGCGGCCCCCGGGAGTCGGCCGGGCCGATCAGGACTCCGGCCGCAGGTCCTCGGTGGTCTTGAAGATGCCGTCGACCGCGTAGGTGGTGACCACCCAGACGGTGGGGTCGTCGCCGGCCCGCAGCCAGACCCCGGCGGGGCTGCCGTCGGCGGCCGGACGCTCGGCGCCGAACGCCAGCACCAACTCGCGCCCGCCCTCGAAGCGCAGGGTCGCCCGCCGCGCGGGCTCGTCCAGGCCGTAGGCGGCCGGGTCGCCGGCCGGGTCGTCCACGTCCACGGCGCGCACCGAGGTCACCGCGCCCAGGACGCCGTCGGCCCTGGTCTTGAGCAGGGGCTCCCGGCTCGGTTCGGTCAGCTCCCACTCCCAGGTCAGGCGGTCCACCTGGGGCTCCGCGGCCGCGCTGTCGGCGGGCACCGGGGCGAAGACCTTGGCCAGGGTGCGGGCGCCGTGCTCGTCCTCCAGGACGATCGCGTCCACGGCCGTCTTGTCCTCCTGCACCGCCTGCAGGTCCAGGAAGTGCCGGCCGGTGGGCCGGCCCGGGCCGCCGTACAGGCCCAGGGCCGACAGGACGTTGGCGCCGGCCACGTAGACGGCGCTCTGCCCGGGCCGCCGCACGAACTGGCCCTGGGCGCCCTGGGCCTGGGCGCCCACGTCCAGGGCGATGACCTCGTCGCCGTCCGCGCCCCAGGCGCGGATGGTCACGCTGCCCTCGGGCGTCAGGCCGTAGTCGGCCAGCACGCTCTCGCGGTCGGAGCGGAACTCCCCCGCGAGCCCGCCCAGGACCCGCAGCAGGGCGTCCACCCGCTGGGCGCTGGCCTTGGCGTGCCATGAGGTGGGGATGGTCCAGCCTTCGGGCCCGCGCTCGAGCACCACGACCTCGGGCTGGCCGCCGTGGCCCAGGGCGATGCGCCCGAGGTCGTCACCGGTCCAGGCGCCGTCCAGCAGCACCGCCTGGGCGGGCAGGCTGGTGCGGCGCTCGTGGCTGGACTTCTGCATCAGGGCGATCGCGCCCAGCACGATCACGAGGACGGCCAGGATCGCCAGGGGCTTGGATTTCAGCATGGTCGTCTCCTTTCTAGCGTCCGGCCGCGTGGCGCACGCTCTCGCGGTAGCGCGTGGCCTCGCGGCGGCGGGAGGCGGCCCGCAGCAGGCCGTAGACCGTCAGGACCACCGGCACCAGGAACACCACCACCAGGCGCCAGAACAGCTTCTCGTTGTCGCCGACCGGGCGGATCACCCGCTGGGTCAGGGCCTTGGCGCGGATGCTCAGCAGCTCCTCGCTGCCGGCCAGCCAGTCGATGGCGTTCAGCAGCAGCAGCGCGTTCTGCGGCGCGGCGATGATGTTGTCGTCGAACATCTTGGCGCTGCCGATAACCAGCAGGCGCGAGGGCTGCGGCGCGGCCTCGCCGGGCTCGGGCCCCTGGGCCGCCGCCTGCGCCGAGTCCGCCTGCGCCGCGACGCCGTCCGGCCAGGGCGGCACCTCACGGTCGGCAAACGCGTCCGGGAAGGTGCCCTCCACCAGCACCGCCAACGGCTGCGGGCCGGTCATGGTCTTGCCCGCCGGCTGGAACACCGCGCCGGCGACCGGGCCGTCGCTGAACGGGGCGGTCCAGTTGCGGCCGCTGCTTTCGATCAGGGTGGTCGCCGCCAGGCCCAGGGGTCCGAGCCGTCCCGGATCCATGGTCAGCGGCGTGCCCCACAGGTAAAAGAGGCTGCCGATGCGGTTGACCACGGGCGAGTCCTGGAGCATCTGCGACTCGGTGACGCGGATCTGGATGGGCAGGCGCACCGGCTCGCGGGTCTGCATGCGCAGCCCGCCCAGGTTCACCTCCCGGGGCAGGTCGATGGTCTCCATGGCCTCGTCCATGAAGTGGTCCTGGCCCACGGCGACGCCGAAGGCGGCCAGCAGGGGCTCGAGGCCCGTGTCCAGCGGCTGGCCAGTGACCGTCCAGCCGCCGCTTTGCGCCGGCCCGTAGCTGTACTGGTGGGCCTGCACGGCCATGATTACCGGCGTGCCGCGCCGCAGCACCCGGTTGATCTCCCAGACCTGGCGCTCGTTCAGCTCAGCCATGCCCATGACGACCAGCAGGTCGATGTCGTCGGGGACGGGGGAACCGGGCGTGATCGCCACGGTCACGGCCTCGTAGTGGCCCTGCTGCAGCAGCTCGGCGATGCGGGCGAACTGCTCCGTCGGCTCGGGCGGCTGCATGCCCTGCTGCAGGTACATCATGGCCAGCTGGGGGTCCACCGCGGCCTTGGGCCCGAACACCGCCACCCTGGGCGTGCGCTCGCGGGTCAGCCGGTGGATGGGGCCGATCACGTCCTGCTCGAGGGTCGCGAGGCTGCCGGGCAGCACCCGCGGGAGCACCTCCTCGGGCTTGTCCTTGTAGGCGATGGTCATGGCGCTCCAGACCAGCTTGACGCCGATCTCGTCCTTGTCCACCGATTGCACCTGGAACGGCTGGATGCCCTTGGCCGCCAGGGCCTGCTGCATCGTCTCGTCGTCCTGGGGGTTGAAGACGGCGAACTCGATCATGCCGTCGGAGACCTGCTCGAAGTTGCGCATCTGCTCGCTGACGTCCCGCTCGAGGTTGCGCAGCTGGGTGGGCATCTTGTCCCGGGGCGTGACGTAGAGCTTCACCTGCACCGGCACCTGTAGGCCCTGCAGGATGGACACGGCCGCCGGCGACATGGTGAACAGGCCGTCGTCGGTCAGGTCGATGCGCGCGCCGCGCAGGCCGCCGGTCACGGCGATCAGGAGGAAACAGGCGGCGGTCAGCAGCACGGCCGCCGCGGCGAAGGTGAGCCGGAATTGGCGTCGCTTGATGCTCATCTCAGTACTTCCTCCCTTCCAGCCACATGGTGTTGAGCGCGAGGGAGACCGCGGTCAGGCCCAGGAAGTAGGCCAGGTCGCCCAGGGTGATCATCCCCCGCAGCAGGGTCTCGTAGTGCTCGGACAGGCCCAGGTACTGCCGCAGGAACGAGCCCGCGCCGGGCAGCCAGCCGTCGACCGTCGCGGCGACCCACTGCTCGCCCACGATGAAGACCAGGAAGCAGGCCACGATGCCCAGGATCACCGCCGAGATCTGGTCGCGCATCAGGCCGCTGGTGAAGGTGCCGATGGCCAGGTAGAGCCCCCCCAGCAGGGCGGCGCCCAGATAGCCGGCGGCCATGGCGCCCCCGTCGGGGTTGCCCAGCCGGCTGACCATCACCGGCAGGGGCAGGGTGCCCGCCAGCGCCACGAGGTAGAAGCAGTAGGCGGCCAGGTACTTGCCCAGCATCACCTCGCCCGTGCGCAGGGGCAGGGTCATCAGCAGCTCGAAGGTGCCCAGGCGCTTGTCCTCGGCCCACAGGCGCATCGAGACCGCGGGGATGAAGAGGATCAGGAAGAAGGGCAGCATCCCGAAGAAGCCGCGCAGGTCGGCGGTGCCCGTCAGGAAGAAGCCGTTCATCACCATGCCGCCGTTGAAGACCAGGAAGGCGATGATGAAGATGTAGGCGATGGGGCTGTTGAAGTAGGCGGAGAACTCCCGCCGGAAGACCGTCAGCGTGCCCTGCATCTAGGCCACCTCCTTGGCCGCCCCGGCCGTCGCGTGGGCGCGGCGGGTCAGGGCGATGAACGTGTCCTCGAGGCCGTAGGGGGCCTCGTGCAGCTCGGTCAGCGGCCAGCCGCGGCGGCGGGCCAGATCCTCCACCGCGGCCACGAGGTCGTGGTCGAAGGGCCCGCGCACCTCGAAGCGCGGGGTCTGGTCGCCGGCCAGGGCGGTGACCGCCGCCACGCCGTCCAGCCCGCGCAGGGCGGCCGCCGCTTCTGCCGCATCGCCCCGCAGCCCCACGTAGAGGCGGTTGCTGCCCATGGCCGAGCGGCGCAGCTCGCCGATGCGCCCGTCGGCGATGATGCGGCCCTCGTTGATGATGACCACGCGGTCGGTGACCGGCGAGACCTCCTGCAGGATGTGCGTCGAGAAGATGATGGTCTTGCTGCCGGCCAGGGACCTGATCAGCTCGCGGATGCCCAGGATCTGCAGCGGGTCCAGGCCGCTGGTGGGCTCGTCGAGGATCAGGATGTCCGGGTCGTGCACCAGCGCCTGCGCCAGGCCGGTGCGCTGCTTGAAGCCCTTGGAGAGCTCGCCGATGGGCTTGCGGAACTCGGTGACCAGGCCGCAGGCTTCGACGCACCATTCCAGGCGCTCCTTCAGGCGCGCGCCCTGCAGGCCGCGCGCCCGCCCCACGAAGGTCAGGTACTCCTGGACGTTCATGTCGAGGTAGAGGGGGACGTTCTCGGGCAGGTAGCCGATGCGGCCGCGCACGGCCAGCGGTTCGGCCAGGACGTCGATCCCATCCACCGTCACCGTCCCGGCGTCCGGGGCCAGGAAGGTGGTGATGATCTTCATGGTCGTGCTCTTGCCGGCGCCGTTGGGGCCCAGGAAGCCGAGGATCTCGCCCCGGGCCAGGCTGAACGACACCGCGTCGAGTGCGACCATGGTCCCGAAACTCTTCGAGACTCCGCGCACTTCGATCATCGTGAGGACTCCTCCGGTTTAGCGGGTCGAGGGACGGATACGGGCAACGGGGGCGTATGGTACCCCAAGGGGCGCGATACAGCAAACCCTGCGGTGGGGTTCCCACCGATCGCACCGGGGCGGACGGCGGTTGCCGGCATGGGCGGCGGGGGCGATAATGGGCCGGACCGCCTTGCTGGCTCAGGGCAACTGGACGCGGACCTGTTGGATGGCGGCGTGGGCCGGCCCGGGCGGCGCTTCCGCCGGCGCGGACCCCCGCAGGAAGGGACGGACATGTTCGGCATCGGCCTGCGGGAATTCCTGCTGATCGCCTTCATTCTGGTGCTGGTGTTCGGCCTGCGTTTCTGGATGCGGGTGGGCAACCGGCTGGTCCGCATGATCCGCGACCGCTTCAACCCCGACTGACGGCGGGCCCCGGCCGCGGGCCCGGGGGCGCGCGCCTGATGGGGCGGCGCGCGGTCAGAACACCAACGACCTCCACAGTCTCATAGCGTCCACGGGGCAGGCCCTTGACGCGGCAGCCGTTCCGGCTAGCGTGGGCCATGGAGTCGGCCGGCCGGGCCACGCCCGCGGCCCGCGGCCCGCGCGCCCCGTCGCCGCCGACCGGCAAGGGAGGTAGGCCATGCTGCACGCGCTCGGACCGATCACCGGCAACGAACTGCAGGCCCAGGATGGGGTCATCGGCCGGTGCCGGGATTTCCTCTTCGACGACACGCGTTGGCGGATCCGCTACATGGTTGCGGCCACGGGGCGCTGGCTGGCCGGCCGCAAGATGCTGGTCAGCCCGGTGGCCCTCGGGCGGCCGGACTGGGAGCACCGCCGGCTGCCGGTGCGCCTGACCCGCACGCAGCTTGAAGCCGCGCCCGCCCTGGACGAGGGCGCGCCGGTCTCCCGCCGCTGGGAGCGGGCCTGGTTCCGGCATTTCGGCTTCCCCAACTACTGGGACGGGCTGGGCAGCTGGGGGCTGGGGGCGCCGTCGGGTCCGCAGGGGGACGAGGCGCGGTCGCAGGACGCCCAGGCCGAGGGCGACCCTCACCTGCGCTCGACCGGCGAGGTGACCGGCTACCAGGTCGAAGCCGCCGACGGCGCCATCGGCCACGTGGCCGAGTTCATCGTCGACGACGAGGACTGGACGATCCGCTACCTGGTCGTGGACACCCGCGACCCGCTGCCGGGCCGCAAGGTGCTGATCGCCCCGGAGTGGGTGGACCGGGTGGACTGGTCGCGGATGGTGATCGCCGTCGAGCTGACCCGCCAGGCGGTGCGGGAGAGCCCGCCCTGGGATCCGGACGCGCCGGTCAACCGCGAGTACGAGGAGCGCCTTTACGGCTTCTACGGCCGGCCGGTGCGCTAGCGCCGCCACCCGCCGCCCGGGCTGCCGATGAACGCGGAGACCAGGCCCGTGATGATCGCGCCCAGGACGGCCCAGCCGATGCCGTCGACGGCGAAGCCCGGCACCAGCACCGAGCCCAGGGCGAAGAGGATGCCGTTGAGCACCACGTAGAAGATGCCCAGGGTCAGCACGGTCAAGGGCAGGGTCAGCAGCACCAGCACGGGCTTGAGCACCGCGTTGAAGAACCCCAGCACCAGGGCCGCCACCAGCAGGCTCGGCAGCGAGTTCACGTGGACGCCGGGCAGGATCGTCGCGGCCACGGCCAGGGCCACGGT
>JBHEPC010000116.1:0-3481 GCA_046260475.1 Candidatus Krumholzibacteriia bacterium
CTCGAACCAGTGGGCCGCGCGGGGGTAGTCCCGGTCCAGCACGTAACGCATGAACCCCACCTGGAAGCGCAGACCCGCATGATCGGGGTTGGCCAGGATGCCCTTGCGCAGCATGTCGTAGGAGTCCTCGATGCGTCCGAAATCGGACCAGTAGATGAGCGACGCCAGGTGGTAGGCCTGGACGAAGCGCGGGTCCAGGCGGGTGATGCTGTCGATGAGCAGATCCAGGTAGCGCAGGTCGTTCTCGCCGTTCTTGAAGGCGCCGTAGTACTGGATGAAACGGAACCACAGCCAGTCGGCCATGGCCTCGCGAAAGCCGAGGCTCGATTCGACCAGGAACTCGCCCGAGGGGAAGTAGAGGCGCTCGCTGCCGGCCAGCTGGTCCTCGCGGCGGTCCAGGGCGTGCAGCGAGGCGAAGGTCACCGACGCCGCGGCCACCAGGACGAGCACCCGCCCGAGGGTGCCGGTGCGCCGCCCGGCCGTCACTTCAGCTCCCGCCGCGCGAACACGGCCCCGGCCACGATCAGCAGCACGACGGTCCAGCCGACGGCGTACATGGTGGCCAGGCCCAGGTGGGCCAAGGGCACCGTGTCGCCGTGGACCACGGGCCCGCGCAGGTTGAAGACCTCGAGGTTGGGCGTCAGGTAGTAGACCACTTCGCCGATCGCCTTCTGCACCGGTCCGCCCTGCAGCTGGCCGAAGTCGCGGATGGACTGGCTGAGGTGCCCCACCACGAACGCGCCCAGGGTGAAGACCGCCGCCAGCACCGGCGAGACGCAGGTGGAGAAGAACACCGCCACCGCGTTGATCAGGGTCAGCTCCAGGAAGCAGAGCCAGATCACCGGCAGAAAGCGCAGGCTGAACGCCCCGGGCGCCACCAGCAGCAGCAGCAGGAACAGCACCGTCATCACCGCCAGCATCGCCGACAGGGTGAGGTTCAGGCCCAGGAACTTGCCCACCAGGTAGGTGCGCCGGCCCACGGGCTTGGCCAGGACGGTGAGGATCGTGCCCTTGTCCATCTCCTTGCGGACCATGCCGCTGCCCACGAACACCACCACCAGCAGGCCGAAGACCACCATCGCGGCCAGGCCCACGTCGGACATGATCTTGGCCTGGGCGCCGACGGTAAGCGGCGAGAGCACCGCCGTGCTGGCCAGCATCACCAGGCCGAACACCGCCACCAGGTAGAAGACGCGGTCGCGCACCGTCTCGCGGAAGGTGTTCAGCGCCAGGATCGCCACGTGCCCGGTCATCGCACCACCTCCGGCGCGGTGTGGACCTGGACGAAGAGCTCCTCGAGCCCGCCGCCGCGGGTCTCCACCGAGTCGACCGGCAGGCCGTCGCGGTGGCACTGTTCGAGCACCCGGCGCAGGCCGGACGCGTCGGCCGCGGGGATGCGCAGGCGCCCGGCCACGCAGGCGGGCGCGGCTTCGCGCAGCCAGGCAGGCCAACGGTCGGCGCCGCGGCCAAGGTCGCCGGCGTTGACGACGTAGGCGGCGCCGCCGCAGAGCTCGGCCCGGTCGCAGGTGCGGACCAGGCGCCCGGCCTTGAGCACGCCCACGGTGTCGGCCAGCAGCTCGACGTCCGGCACGATGTGGCTCGACAGCAGGATGGTGCGGCCGGCCTGCTTCAGCTCCAGCAGCAGCTCGCGCACCTCGCGGCGGCCGATGGGGTCGAGCCCGCTCATGGGCTCGTCCAGGATCAGGAGGTCCGCGTCGCCGAGGATGGCCTGCGCGAGGCCCAGGCGCTGCAGCATGCCCTTGGACATGCGGCGCAGGCGCAGGCCCGCGCGGTCCGCCATGCCGACCCGCCCGAGCACCGCGCCGATGCGGCGCTCCAGGTCGGCGCCCTTCAGCTCCAGCAGCTTGCCGTAGAAGCGCAACAGCTCGACACCGGTCAGGTGGTCGAAGAAGTAGGGCCGCTCGGGCAGGTAGCCCACCCGCAGGCGGCTTTTGGCGTCGCGGTGGTCGACGCCGAAGATCTCGACCGTGCCGGTCTCGGCCCGGCAGAGGTCCAGGATGCAGTTGATGGTGGTGGTCTTGCCGGCGCCGTTGTGGCCCAGCAGGGCGAAGATCTCGCCGGGGCGCACCGTGAAGGAGACCCCGTCGACGCCCCGCAGGCGGCGGCGCAGCAGGCCCGAGCGGAAGCCCTTGCCCAGGTCGGCCACCCGCAGCGCCGGCGGCGCGGCCGCTGTGGGCGCGTCCGCCACAGCGGGCGCCGGGCGGTCCAGGACCGCGGCCCCGGCGGGTGTATCGGAAACAGCCAGTCTCTGCCAGTTCAACGTCCACCTCCGGGCTCGGCGGCCCTGTCCGGGCCGCCTGGGCGCACCCATGGCAAGTTCGCCTGCGGATGGTGCAACGGGGATGCCAGCGGCGGCGGAGGGCGTCAGAAGGCGGCGCGGGCGGGCGTGCGGCCCTCCAGGCGCAGCAGCAGGCGGGGCGAGGCGTCAGCGGCGGCGGTCCAGGCCTCGATGACGTAGCCGGTGCCGTCGTCGCGGCAGCGGTAGGTCAGGTCACCGGGGGCGGCCCGGAACTCCACCGGCCGGCCCGTCACGGGATTGGCCGGCGGCCGGTCCTCCGGCAGCCAGGGCAGCACGGCGTGGACGTCCCGGGGGTAGGTGCCCAGGTTGGCCGCCGCCCAGCTCTCGACCGCCAGCTGCACGGTGGCGGCGTTGCCGCGGATGGCCGTCTCGGTCACCGCATGGCGCAGGCCGCCCAGCACCGGGGCCGCGCAGACGAAGAGCACGGCGGCCACGAGGCTCGCCGCGCCGGCGGCCAGCACCAGGTCCGGCAGCGCGGGCCGCGACGGCCGGCGCAGGACCAGGGTGCCCGGGCGGGTCAGTTGCAGTTTCATGTGGTGCCCCCAAGGAGAAGGGGCGGGACCGGCACGCCGGTCCCGCCCCGTGGTCGCCGGGACCGGTGACTACTGACCGCTGGTCAGGGTCAGGATGATGCCGGCCACACCGGAGTTGGCATCCTTGCCGTAGCCGGTGATGGTGTAGCCGACGGGCGTGCCGCTGCCGTCAACGATCTGCACGATGCCGACCTGGCCGGCAGCAGTAGCGGCCGCAGCGAACTGGGGCTCGGTGTACTGCGCGGTGAAGGCGTTCTGCAGCATGTTGCCGCCATTCGGGTCCTGGGGCAGCAGCGGGCCGACGTCGGCCGCAGCGTCCGAGTAGACGCCGTCGTTACGCACGGCATAGTCCTCGGCGGCCAGCTGCACCGTGTGCGCCGCGCCCTTGACCTTGGCTTCCTTCGCACGATCCTGCATGCTGATGAAGTTGGGGATGGCGATGGCGGCCAGGATGCCGATGATGACCACGACGATCATCAGCTCGATAAGCGTAAAGCCCTTACGATTGAACATGACGTCCTCCTTAGAACGGCCCCCTCGGGCCCTCGCTCGACTCCGGATCGGTCCGGCGCCAGTTAACCTGCCAACGGCAGTCCGCGATCAGCAATGGCCGTGCCATTTGCTCTCA
>JBHEPC010000159.1:0-5798 GCA_046260475.1 Candidatus Krumholzibacteriia bacterium
GCCGGCACGCCGCGGCGGTTCAGGAAGGCGGCCGTGCCCGCGGTGGCGAGGATCGCGAAGCCCAACCCGTGCAGGTCGCGGACCACGGGCAGGCAGGCCTCCTTGTCGTGGTCGTTGACCGAGACGAACACCGTGCCCCCGGTGGGCAGGCCCTGGCCCGTGGCCAGCTGGGCGCGGGCGAAGGCCTCGCCGAAGTCGCGGCCGATGCCCATCACCTCGCCGGTGCTCTTCATCTCCGGGCCCAGCAGGTGGTCCGTGCGCGGGAAGCGGCGGAAGGGGAACACGGGGCCCTTGACGAAGGTGCGGCCCAGGGCGCCGTGCTCGGTGGCGCCCTGCTGCTGCAGCGTGATCCCCAGCATGCAGCGCGTGGCGATGCGCGCCAGGTCGCGGCCGGTGGCCTTCTCCAAAAAAGGCACCGTGCGCGAGGCCCGCGGGTTGATCTCCAGCACGTGGACCACCCCGCCCAGGCTGGCGAACTGGATGTTCACCAGGCCGACCACGCCCAGCTCCAGGGCGATGCGACCGGTGGCCTCGCGCATGAAGGCCAGCTCGGCGGCGGTGGTCTTCCAGGCCGGCAGCACGGCGAAGCTGTCGCCGCTGTGGATGCCCGCCTCCTCGATGTGCTGCATGATGCCGCCGATCAGCACGTCCGTGCCGTCGCAGACCGCGTCCACGTCGAACTCGACGGCGTCCTCCAGGAACTGGTCGATCAGCACCGGGTGCTCGCCGCTGACCACGGCGGCCGCGGCGAACCACTGCTCCAGGCTCTCGGGGTCGTAGACCACGCGCATGGCGCGGCCGCCCAGGACGTAGCTGGGGCGGACCATGACCGGGTAGCCGATGCGGGCGGCGACGGCGCGGGCCTCGTCCAGGTTGCGGGCGCTGCCGGCGCGGGGCGCGGCGAGGCCCAGCTTCGCCAGCAGGGCGCCGCAGCGGTCGCGGTCCTCGGCCCGGTCGATGGCCTCGACCCCGGTGCCCAGGATGGGCACCCCGGCCGCGTGCAGGTCCTGGGCCAGGTTCAGGGGGGTCTGGCCGCCCAGGGTGACGATGACGCCGTCGGGCCGCTCGCGCTCGACGATGTCCATGACCTCTTCGCAGCGCAGGGGTTCGAAGTAGAGGCGGTCCGAGAGGTCGTAGTCGGTGCTGACGGTCTCGGGGTTGCAGTTGACGAGGATGGCCTCGACGCCCTCGGCCCTGAGCGCCTGCACGGCGTGGCAGCAGCAGGTGTCGAACTCGATGCCCTGGCCGATGCGGTTGGGTCCGCCGCCCAGGACGATCACCTTGCGGCGGTCCGTGGGCCGGGCCTCGCAGTCGCCGTCCTCCCAGGTGGAGTACAGGTAGGGCGTCTCGCTGGCGAATTCGGCGGCGCAGGTGTCCACGCGGCGGAAGACCGGGACCAGGCCCGACTCCAGGCGCCGGGCGCGCACCCGGTCCCGCGTGCTTCCTCCCTGCAGCAGGCGGCCGATGCGGCTGTCGCTGAAGCCCTCGCGCTTGGCCTCGCGCAGCAGCTCGCGCGGCAGCTCGTCCAGGGCGTAGCCGCGCAGGCGGCCCTCCACCTCGGCCAGGCGGGCCAGGTTGTCCAGGAACCAGGGGTCGATGCCCGTCAGGCGGTGGATCTCCTCGACGTCGAAGCCGCGGCGGAAGGCCTCGTGCAGGTCGGCCAGGCGGCGGGGGTGGGGGATGCCCAGGGCCTCGCGCAGCTGGGCCGGCGTGCGGCCCGAGGCGCGGCTCTCCCAGCCGTCGTAGCCCAGCTCCAGGGAGCGCAGCGCCTTCTGCAGGGCCTCGCGGAAGGTGCGGCCGATGGCCATGACCTCGCCGACGGACTGCATGGCGGTGCCCAGGCGGTCGGGCGTGCCGGGGAACTTCTCGAAGGACCAGCGGGGCACCTTGACCACGGTGTAGTCGAGGCTGGGCTCGAAGCAGGCGCTGCTGGTGCCGGTGATCCCGTTGGGCAGCTCGGGCAGGGTGTAGCCGACGGCCAGCAGGGCGGCGACCTTGGCGATGGGGTAGCCGGTGGCCTTGCTCGCCAGGGCGCTGCTGCGGCTGACGCGCGGGTTCATCTCGATGACCACGGTGCGGCCGGTCTCGGGGTCGACGGCGAACTGGACGTTGCTGCCGCCGGTCACGACGCCGACCGCGTCGAGCACCGCCAGGGCCTGGTCCCGCAGCCGCTGGTACTCCCGGTCGGTCAGGGTCTGGGCCGGCGCCACGGTGATGCTGTCGCCGGTGTGCACGCCCATGGCGTCCACGTTCTCGATGCTGCAGACCACGATGCCGTTGCCGTCGCGGTCGCGGATCACCTCCAGCTCGTACTCCTTCCAGCCCAACACCGACTCCTCGACCAGCACGCTGCCCACCGGCGAGGCCGCCAGGCCCTCGCGCAGCAGTTGCACCAGCTCGCCGCGGTCGCGGGCCACGCCGCTGCCCGCGCCGCCGAGGGTGAAGCTGGCCCTCAGGATCATGGGGAACGCGAGGGCGGCGCAGCATTGTTCGGCCTGGGTCAGGCGGGTCACGAGCAGGCTCTGCGGCGTTTCGAGGCCGATCGAGGCCATGGTGGCCTTGAAGGCCTCGCGGTCCTCGGCCAGGCGCACGGTGCGCACGCCGGCGCCGATCAGCTCGACCCCGTAACGCTCGAGCACGCCGTGCTCGGCCAGCTCGACGGCGAGGTTCAGGCCCGTCTGGCCGCCGACGGTGGGCAGGATGGCGTCCGGGCGCTCGGCGGCGATCACCTTCTCGACCATCGGCCAGGTCAGCGGCTCGATGTAGGTGGCGTCGGCCAGCTCGGGGTCGGTCATGATGGTGGCGGGGTTGCTGTTGACCAGCACCACGCGGTAGCCCTCGGCCTTCAGCGCCTTGACGGCCTGGGTGCCGGAGTAGTCGAACTCGCTGGCCTGGCCGATGACGATGGGTCCGCTGCCCAGGACCAGGATGGTGCGGAGGTCATCCCTGCGCGGCACGGGCCGCCTCCGATCCGCCGGCGCGGCGGGCCAGCATGGTCGCGGTGAAGCGCCGGAACAGGTAGAGGCTGTCGCTGGGGCCGGGCGCGGCCTCGGGGTGGTACTGCACCGAGTAGGCGGACCGGCCGACGGCCTCCAGGCCCTCGACGCTGCCGTCGTTGAGGCTCAGGTGGGTGACCCGCGCCGCCGCCGGGTCCAGGCTGCCGGCCGGCACGGCGTAGTTGTGGTTCTGGCTGGTGATCTCCACCCGCCCGGTGGCCAGGTTGCGCACCGGGTGGTTGGCGCCGTGGTGGCCGAAGGGCAGCTTCACCGTCTCGGCGCCCAGGGCCCGCGCCAGCAGCTGGTGCCCCAGGCAGATGCCGAACACGGGCAGGCCCGCGTCCAGCACCCGGCGCACCGTGTCCACCAGGCGGGGCTGCGTCGCCGGGTCGCCCGGCCCGTTGCTCAGGAACACGCCCTCGGTGGGAGCGGCCAGCAGCTCGGCGGCCGGGGTGTGGGCCGGGAACACGTGCACGCGGCAGCCCTCGGCGGCCAGGCGATAGAGGATGCTCTGCTTGACGCCGCAGTCCAGGACGGCCACCTCGCAGGGCGCATCGCCGGTGGGCTCGTGGGCGCCGCGGTAGGGGCGCGGGGTCGTCACCCGCGCCACCCAGTCGACGCTCTCGATGGGGGGCAGGGCGCGGGCCCGCGCCACCAGCGCGTCCGCAGCGCCAAAGCCGATGACGCCGCGGCAGGTGCCGCCGTCGCGCACGGCGATGGTCAGGGCGCGGGTGTCCACGTCGGCGACGGCGGGCACGCCGGCCCGGCGCAGCACCTCGTCCAGGGTGGTCTCGCGGCGGCGGTGGTAGCTGCGGCGGCAGAAGTCGCGGACCACCACACCGGTCGGGTGCAGGCGGGCCGATTCGCTCTCGCCGGCGTGGATGCCGTAGTTGCCGAGGTGGCTGGCGGTGAAGACGACGATCTGCCCGGCGTAGCTGGGGTCGGTGAGGATCTCCTGGTAGCCGGTCATGCCGGTGTGGAAGACCACCTCGCCCCCGGCCGGGACGGGCGCGCCGAGCAACCGGCCGGGGAAGACCCGGCCCGTCTCCAGGGCGATGCAGGCGTCCATCAGGCGATCCCCACCCCGCCGGCCGTGCCCGCGGCCTCCTGGTCGTCGTCGCGGCCGGCCGCGGCGAAGGTGGTGCGGTCGGTGGGGTTGACCACCGCGTCCTTGATGGAGTCCAGGCCCTGCAGGTACTGCAGCAGGCGGGCCACGCCCAGGCCGAATCCGCCGCGGTCAAACGGCGCCCGGCCGCACTCGGCCAGGTAGGCGGCGTAGGCGTCCCGCACGGCGGTGCGGTTGCGGCCCGCCAGCAGTTCCGGGTCGGGCCGCTCCTGGCCCCTGGCCGCGGCCGCCTGCGCCGCGGCGAAGGCGGCCGCCCGCTCCAGCAGCCGGCGCAGGTGGTCCGAGGCCTCGAGCTGGGCGCGCATCACCCCGGCGTCGGGTTCGCGCACGGCCCCGTCCATGGTCTCGCCGGCGAAGGGGGTCACGTACTCGACGCTCAGGCTCTGGCGCGCGTCGGCCGGGTCGCGGCGCACGTTGAAGGGCTTCAGCTCCGCCGGCAGGTGGGTCAGGAAGAAGGGCAGGTCGCCGAACCAGCGGCACAGGGCCGCCTCGGCGTCCCGGTGCAGGTCCTCGCCGAAGGGCATGGCGAAGCCCCGGCGGTTGAGGATGGCCAAGGCCTCGCGGTAGGTGACCCGCGGGTGCTCCAGCCGCAGCATGCGGTCCAGGCGGGTGACGTGGCGGCCGCCCAGCAGGTCGGCGCCCAGGTCCAGGGCCACGGTCTTCAGCAGCCGCTCCTGCAGGGCGCACAGTCCGTCCAGGTCCAGGTCCCGGCGCTCAGCCTCGATCAGCTTGAAGCCCGAGAGGTGGCGCTCGTCCACCTTCCACTCCCGCCTGAGGCTCTCGCCCTCGCACCACACGGCGGGGAAGCCCCGGGCGAGCATCGTGTCCAGGACCAGCTGGCCGCTCTGGCGGGCGAAGGCCAGGTTGCCGTGGTGGTCCACGGCGAAGCTGGCGTCCATGGCCTCGCAGGCGTCGCCCACGGGGGCGAGGGCGCCGACGGGCACCTCGTTGAAGCCCTCGTCCTCCAGGAAGCGGCGGACGCCGCGCACCACCCGGTTGTGGATGGCCAGGCGCCGCGCCAGGGGTCGCGGGCGGCCGGGGGCGGTGAACAGGGCCGAGCGGGGCACGGACGGCTGGTCGGTCTGGGCCATCATGGCGGGCTCCTTCCGGCGCTCACGGGCGCCGATTAAAGGGTCGCGGTCGCGGTCGTCAGGCGGCCTTCAGGCGGCGCAGCGGTCCCGGCGGGCAAAAAAAATCCCCCGGATGCCGCGGGGGCATCGAGGGTCGGCCGGGTGGGCGGGCAAGTCCGCGCTGTGCTGCTGCGCAACCAATCGGGGTTCCTTTCGGGCTCACGGGCTCCGCTTAAAGGATCGGCCGCAGGATAGCCGCCAGGGGCGCCGCCGTCAAGGCCGAACGGGCCAGGATCCCGGCACGGGGTTTGCGGCCGGGGGTGGGAGCCGCCCTGGCAGGGGCCCGATAACCGCCGGATATCGCCGGATACCGCCGGATACCGCCGGATGCAGCCGGATACCGGCCGGATAGCGGCCGGATTCCGGCCAGGAAGGCAGATTTCCATGCCCATGCAGGACGCCGCGCACCGCCCGGACGTGACCATCGTGATCCCCGTGTTCGGCCGCCTGGAGCTGACCCGGGCCTGCCTGGCGTCACTGGAAACGGCGCCGGTGCGGGCCTCCTTCGAGGTCGTGGTGGTGGACAACGGCTCGACCGACGGCACG
>JBHEPC010000187.1:0-5192 GCA_046260475.1 Candidatus Krumholzibacteriia bacterium
GACCGGTCTAATTTGGGCGTCCTGCAATTGATTCGACGCATCCGGTGCCCCCGTAGCTCAGTTGGATAGAGCACCAGATTCCTAATCTGGGGGCCGCAGGTTCGAATCCTGTCGGGGGTACCATCACATCGCGTGGCAGAATCCCCACACGTGCGGGGGTTTTGCTTCTCGCAGACAAGGAATACGATGTTTTCTCAAATACCGAGGGTCAGCAGCCCACTCTCATACCCCGCGTAGAACCACTTGCAGACCCGTTCCGCCGCTTCGGTTCGATCCTCCGGAAAGGCCTCCTCGTACACCGGCACCAGCGCGCGGATGTCCCTCTGGCCATCCATGGCCCGCCACAGCACCGACCCCCGGGCATCCAGGCGGACCCTCACGTAACGGCGCGCCGCAGGCAGGCTGGGCTGCAGCACCCGGCCCAGCACCCGGTCGCGGAAGCGCGGCAGCAGCACGACCAGATCGCCCGTTTCCGGGTCGGCTTCGGCGCCGACAGCCGGCGCCGGCACCAGGTCCAGGAAATCCCGCCCCGCGAACGGCCGCGGGCGCCGCCGCCATGGCCGCCTCATGGCATTCCCCTTGCTCCAAAGCGATGGGCGCGCACGCCGCGCGGCCAATCGCCCCTTGAAACAATGCCGCCGGCGAGTATCATGGGGGTCCCGAGCCGCACCACGCGGCACCACCGGGGGGAGGAGCCCGTCGTGAACGACTTCGTCACCACCCGCGAACGCTGGCTGAGTGCCATCTGCTACGTTCCCTTCCTGGTCTTCGTGGCCATGTTCGCCGGCGGCCGCACGCCGTTCGTCGCCCGCCACTGCCGCCAGGGCTTCGCCCTGCTGCTGGCCGAGGCGGTGGGCCTCGCGTTCATCTGGATCATCGACGGCACCCTCGGCCGCGTGCCCCTGATCGGCTTCGTGATCGTGATCCTGCTGCGCCTGGTGTTCTTCCTGAGCGTCCTGGTGATCTCCGTGCTCGGCTTCGTCAAGGCCATGTTCGGCGAGGAGTGGCGGATCCCATACCTGGACGAGCTGGCCGACCGGGTGCCCGTCGAATAGCCGCGCGTTCGTTTCCCGCCAACTCCAAACGAAACAATCTGTTGCCCGCCAATCGCTTGCGCTATCCGCTGCAAGTATTGCGCATAATGTATATTATGTTAAGTAAAAACGAAAAGGTACCAGCGGGCGAGCCGGCCCTCACCCGAGCACCTTCTCGATCGTCCCGCGGATCCGGTCCTCGCTAGCCGCGCCCATCAGCGACTCGACCACGCGCCCGTCCTTGAAGAACAGCAGCGCCGGGATCGACATGATGCCCAGTTCGCCGGCGGCCTGCGGCTGGGTCTGGATGTCCATCTTGCCGATGGTCATGCGGTCGCCGAACTCGTCGGCGAGCTTCTCCATGGTCGGCGTCAGGGCCTTGCACGGCCCGCACCACGGCGCCCAGAAATCCACGAGCACCGGGCGCTCGCTCCCGAAAACCGCGCTCGCAAACCCGCTGTCGGTGAACTCCACGAGATGGCCGGGCATGGCGGCTCCTTTCTTTCGCTTCGATTTTCGTTTCGTTACCGATACCGAGGTCGCGGTTCAGTCGTCCTCGGCCGGCGCCGTGCACAGTTCGGCGATGGTCTTTTCCAAAATGATATCCGGTTTCAATGGCGAGCTCTTCATGGCCCGGTCGCAGGCCAGCGCCGCGGCCAGCGCCCGGCGCAGACCCGCCGGCCCGAGCCCGCGGACCATGGGCTCGTAATAGCGGAAGCTCCAGGGATTCTGGGCGGTGGCCGCGCCGATCTCCTGGTCGCTCCAGCCGGCCCGCCGGCAGGCGTCCAGCAGGGCGCCCCGCCTGACCCTGGCCAGGACCAGCGGCGCGATCTCGTAGGCGGTGCGCCCCCACTCCTGCAGCCGGAACCAGGTGCGCAGCACCTCGGCGGCGTGGCCCGGGGCCAGGTTCGCCGTGATCTCGTAGCCCTCCAGCGCCGCCTGGTCCATGATGATCCCGGCGATCTCCCGCGCGTCCAGGGGCGTGCCGCGGTCCTCGGCCAACAGGGCCAGCTTGTCGATCTCGCTCTTGAGGCTCATCAAGTCGTTGCCGACCAGGTCGCACAGCACCCCCGCCTCCTGCGGGCCCAGGGGCAGGCCCTCCTTGCGGGCGGCCTTGACCACCCACTGCACCAGGGCCTCGCCCGTCGGTGGGCTGAAGTCGAAGAGGAAGCCGGCGTCGCTGCAGGCCTTGACCCACTTCTTGCGGCGGTCCACCTTCTCGGCGCTGAGGATCAGGATGGTCTCCTGGACGGGCTTCTGCGCGTACGCTTCGAACCGGTCCTGGGCCTCCTGGTTCGCCAGCAGGCGTTCGGCGTGCTTGACCCAGATGACCTGGCGCCCGGCGAACATGGGCAGGCTGTAGGCCTGCTGCAGCACCCGCCCGATGTCGGCCTGGTCCCCCTGCAGCACGTGGTAGTTGAAGGCCGCGCCCTGCTCGCCCAGGGCGTCGCGGCGGATGCGTTCGACCACCTGCTCGGCCCGCAGGGTGTCCTCCCCCGCCAGCACGTACAGGGGCCGGAAGTTCCCGGTCTTCAGGTCGTTGCCGACCAGTTCCTGCAGGCCCGGCAGGGCCGCGGTCTTGCCCTTGCGGTAACCCACTACCAGTCCTCCACGACCTGGGCCAGGATGTCCTTGACGATCTCCGTGGCCGCCTGGCTCCGGGCGGTCTGCTCGCTGGTGCCGTTGGATCCGTCCAGCAGGTAGTTGCCGGTGCCGGTGAAGCGGCGGTCCTTGAAGATGGTCTCGCCCGTGGCGCGGCGGGCCAGGGTCAGGGAGACGGCGATCTGCACCTGGTACTCGTTGACCGTCAGGTCCTGGCGGGCGAACTGCTCCCGGCGCGCGTAGCGGGTGACCTCGCCGCTGAGGATGGTGTCGGAACTGGCCTCGTCCACCACCTTCAGGGTGTTGTCCGTCTGCAGGGAGAGGATCACCGCGTCGGCTAGGTCGACGCCCAGGTCGGGTTCGGCGGTGCGGTTCTCGAAGTACTGCACGGCGATGCGCTTGAGGGAGTCGTCGACCCGGCCCGAGGAGGCCGAGTACACGCCGCAGCCGGCGGCCGTGCCGAGGGCCGCGAACAGGCAGGCGAGGCCGAGGGCCCATCGCTTCATGGCAGCTCCTTCTCCAGTCCGTACTGCCGCAGGCGGTAGCGGAACTTGTCGCGGTTCAGGCCCAGCAGCCGCGCCGCGCGGCTGCGGTTGCCGTCGGCCAACTCCAGCGCCTCGGCTACCAGGTGGCGCTCCAGGCCCGCCACCAGGCCCTCCAGGTCGCAGCCCTGCGCGGTCAGCCCACCCTCGAGCACCTGCGCGAGGCCTCGCGCCAGCTCGGGACCGGCGCCCGCCCCGGCATCGCCCAGGTGAAGGTGTGCGGCCCGCAGCAACGGCCCCTCCTCCAGCAGCACGGCCCGCTCGATGGCGTTGCGCAGCTCGCGGATGTTCCCCGGCCACGGGTACGCCGCCAGGACCCGCGCCGCCTCCGGATCCACCTCGCGGAACGGCCTGCCGAAGCGCGCGGCGTAGAGCTCCAGGAAGTGCTCCGCCAGCGGCAGGATGTCCTCGGGCCGGGCCCGCAGGGGCGGCACCCGCAGCTGCACCACCTGCAGCCGGTAGTAGAGGTCCTCGCGGAAGGTGCCGGCCCGCACCTGCGCCCGCAGGTCCCGGTTGGTGGCCGCCACCAGGCGGACGTCCACGCTGATGTCCCGGGTCCCGCCCACCCGCCGGAAGGCGCGTTTTTCCAGCACGCGCAGCAGCTTGACCTGCACGGGCAGGGCCATCTCGCCGATCTCGTCCAGGAACACCGTGCCGCCGTCGGCGACCTCCAGCAGGCCCTGCTTCTGCTGCACGGCGTCGGTGAAGGCGCCCTTCTCGTGGCCGAAGAGCTCACTCTCCAGCAGCTGCTCCGGCAGGGCAGCGCAGTTGATGTCCACGAATGGCGCCGCCGATCGCCGGCCGCCGCGGTGGATGGTCTCGGCGACGACGTCCTTGCCCACGCCCGACTCGCCCTCGATCAGCACCGTGGTGGCGTCGCTGTCGGCAATGCGCGCGACCATGGCATAGAGCTCGGCCATGCGGGGCGAGGCGCTGGGCACGATGTCGGCCCGGCCGGCGAACAGGCCGCCGCCGGTGCTGCGCCGGTGCCGCTGCCGCGCCGGCGCCGACGCGTCCAGGGCCTGTTGCACCAGCCGCAGCAGCCGGTCCAGCTCGATGGGCTTGGTCACGTAGTCGAAGGCGTCCAGCTTCATGGCCCGCACCGCGGTCTCGGTGCCGCTGTAGGCCGTCAGCATCAGGACGTTCACATGGGGCAGCGCCTGCTTGACCGCCTCGAGCACCTGCAGGCCGCTCATGTCCGGCAGCATCAGGTCCAGCAGCACCAGGTCCGGCGCGTCCCGCGCCACCTTGTCCAGGGCCTCCTGGCCCGTCGCCGCCGTCACCACGGCGTAGCCCCGGTCCTCCAGGGTCGCGGCGAGGAACAGGCGGATCGCCTCCTCATCGTCGATGACCAGGATGACGGGCTGCGGGTCGGCGGTCGTCATGGCTCCCCGGCGGGCTGGATGGGCGGCCCCCGGGGCGGACGCTCCCGGACGGCAAGCGACCGGCCGGCCGGCCGGTCGCCACCGCGGGATTATGGAACCCCGCCCGGCGGGGTGCAAGGGGGGATTGCCGGGCGCGCGGCTGCGGCCGTCCTAGCGCGCGCCCTCGCCCTTGAGCACGACGCCGACCGTCGACAGGAGGATGCGCCCGTCCTGGCGCAGGCCCGCGCGGCTGATGTATTCCCGGTCCAGGGCGATCTTGCGCTTCACCGATTCCAACCCGTCGTCGTAGCCGTTGATCACCTGGGCCAGGCCCGTGATGCCGGGCAGCACCAGCAGGCGGTCGCGGTAGTTGGGGATCTCCTTCTCCAGCTGCCGCACGAAGACCAGGCGCTCGGGCCGCGGGCCGATGAGGCTCATCTCGCCCCTGATGACGTTAAGAAACTGGGGCAGCTCGTCGATGCGCGTCTTGCGCAGGAACCGGCCCACCCGCGTGACGCGGGCGTCGTTCTTCGCGGCCCACTGGGGGCCGCCGGCCTCGGCGTCGGTGCGCATGGTGCGCAGCTTGTGGACCTTGAACGGCCGGCCCGGCTGCAGCACCTTGCGGCGCTCGGCCCCGTGCTCGGACGTGC
>JBHEPC010000189.1:0-6152 GCA_046260475.1 Candidatus Krumholzibacteriia bacterium
CCGGCGGTGCCGGCATCCGCCGCAAAAATTCTGGTGCTCCCCCCCCACCGCAAAACCCTCCGAACCAAAATGTCGCGGCAAAGCGTCGGACCTAAAAGCCCGTGGGTATGGCCAAGGACGGGGTGCGTTTCCGAGGGCCAAAGGCCCGAAGGCGCACCCCGTCCTTGGCCATACCCACGGCCTTTTAGGCCCGACGCTTCTTCCGCGACCCCTCGTAACCGTAATACTTCTGGTCGTAGTAGTAGGGCAGCACCTCGGAAAGGTTGTTGGCCACCGCCCCCAGGATGTTCGCCCCCGCCCCCTGCAGGATCTCGATTCCCCGCCGGGACAGCTCCTTCGGCGTCTGCCCGGCCATGACCAGGTAGAGGACGCCGTCGACCGCCTCCAGGAAGTGCAGGGGGTCGCTGACCGGCACCACCGGCGGCGAGTCCAGGATGACGATGTCGTAGACCTTGTGCAGCTGGTCGACGACGCCGCGGATGCGGTGGGCGCCGAACAGGCGGCTGGGGCGGCCGCCCACCTCGCCGGCGGGCATGAAGTCCAGGTTCTTGATCTTGGTGGGGCGCGCCGCCTTCTCCACCGGAGCCTCGCCCTTGAGCAGGTCGCAGAAGCCGGGCGACAGGGGGCTCTGGAACACCGTGTGCTGCACGGGGCGGCGGATGTCGCCGTCCAGCAGGAGCACCCGCCGCGGCAGGTGGTAGGCCAGCACCAGCGCAAAATGCAGGGCGAAGAGGCTCTTGCCCTCGCCCCGCTCGGCGCTGGTGACCAGGATGGTGCGCTTGCGCTCGAGATCCAGCTGCCGGCCGACGCGGATCATGATGCGCCTGAGCTCGATGGCCATGGGCGACTCGATGTCGAACAGGCCGCCCCGGACGGAGGTGTTCTCCCCCGGCTCGCGGTCGTTGCGCCGATCCCGGTCCGTGCTCCTGCTCTTGCTCATCGCGCCCTTTCCTACATGTTCAGCGAGGGGTAGACCACCAGCAGCCCCACCGCGGCGACGGCCAGGATCGCCAGCACGACCGCCGTCCAGCGCAGCAGCCGGCGGCGCCGGACGCGCTCGAAGTGGACGTCCTGCACCAGGGGCAGGGTGCCGATGACCGTCACGCCCAGCACCTTCTCGATCTCGCCCACGGTCTTGAAGGAGCGGTCCAGGAAGATGGCCAGCACCACCAGGCCGGTGCCCAGGCCGAAGGCCAGCACGACGGCCAGAAAGGCCAGCTTCAGCTTGTCCGGTTCCACCGGCGACCACATGGGCACCGGCGGCCGGCGCACCGAGACGTTCATGCCCACGTCGGACATGCCCGCCTCGAAATTCATGCGCTGGGAGTTGATCTCCTGCTCCAGGGTGCCCACCAGGTCGCGGGCTGTCTCCACCCGCTCCTGCAGCTCGTCCAGGCGGCTGGTCTGCAGCGGGCGCTGCACCATGACCCGCCGGTATTCCCTCACCGCCCGTTGCACCTTGCGCATCACCTGCAGCTCGACGTTGCGGTACAGGTACTGATAGTAGTACTGGACCAGCCGGCTGCGGTCCATGACCCCCACGTCCGGGTGGTTGGCCGTCACCATCTCCTCGACCCGGCTGTTGAGCTGCACCCGCAGACGGCCCAGGCGGATCTCCAGTTCCTGGTAGTCGCGGCCGCTCTCGTCGGTGGTCACCAGGTCGGCGCCCAGGTCCTCCAGCTCCCGCATCAGGGCCTTGACCACCCCGTCGCGGGCATAAACCCCGGCCGGCGGGTCGCTGCCCAGGATGCGCCGCGCCACCACCGCCAGTTCGTTGAACTCGGCGGCGTCGGCGCCCTCGTGGCGGGCCTGCAAGCGGGTCAGCCGCTCCTCCACGGTGGACAGGTTGGCGGCGCCGATGCGGCCGTCCAGCACGTCGCTGGCCGCCATGTTCGCCACGAAGTCGGACAGCGCCCGTTCGGCCGCGGCCAGTTCCCGCTCCTCCTGGGTCTTCTGGGTCTCCAGGAACTCCCGGGTCGAGGCCCGCGAGGCCAGGCGCGCCTGCCGGTACTCGTCCACGAAGCGCGAGACCACGTACTTGGCCAGGTCGTAGGCCCGCTGGGGGTCGGTGTCCCGCACCTCGATGTCGTACATGTAGGTGCCGCTGGGCTCGAGGCGGATCATGCGGCGCAGGCGCCCCTCGGCGATCATCACCGCCTGGGTCTCATCCACGGGCCCGCCGCCGGCCGCCTCGATGCTCGCCGTGACCGTCTTGTCCAGGCCCAGCTCGCGCACCACGCCCTGCAGGAACTTGGGCGAGGTGAGGATGGTCTCGAGCTCGACCCGCACCTCGCGCTCCAGCTCCCGCGTGCGCACGCCGTAGCTCTGGGCCGGGTCGGTCAGCAGCTGGCTGCGGAAGAAGTCGGTCTTGATCAGCAGCTGGCCCCGGGACGCGTAGATGGGCGTCATGGTCTTGATCGCCACCCCCGCCATGGCCAGGCACAGGACGAAGGGCACGAGGAACAGCAGCTTGCGGCGCCAGAAGGCGCGCCACAATGAGCTGAGGTCGAACGAGGAGGTCTGCTGCTGGCCTTCGTCGAGAAAGGGGTCCATCGCGTCTGCCGTCTCCCGGGGTGGACTGGAATGCCCTGCGTGCCGACTCCCATTGTCGGCCGCCACCGCCCGCACCAAAGCAAAATGCCTGCAAACCCGCGCCACGCCTGGCTTTCCCGCCGCCGGCGTCCGCCGGCATGGCGTCTGCGGGAAGGCAACCGACCCGACCAGTGAACCCGCAAAACCCCCTTCCGGCCAGGGAAAAAAAGCGATGTGGTCGCCCCGCCGACCGCGGTTGTGCCTGGTGCTGCCGGCGCTGGTGGCGCTGGCCGCCTGCCGGGACGATGCGCCAACGATGGCACCCGACGCCGGTCCGGACGGCCCCCTGCCCGCTGCCCATGCGTCGGGCCTGGCGTGGCCCGCCGGCCGCTGGTCCTGGCGCTGGACCGCGGCCGGCGCCGGCGGCCCGGCCGAACTGCTGGTGGCGGCCGACGCCCGCGGCGGCACCTGGTCATGGCGCTTCCCCGACGGCCCGCCGCCGGGGGCCGGGGACCTCGTCCTCGCGCCCGCCGACACCACGGCCTGGCTGCCGCTGCGCCTGCCGGCCGGGGCGCCTGCGGCCGCCTGGCTGCCTTTGCCCCGCCTGCCGGTGGCCTCGGCGGCCTACCCCCACCTGGTCGCCCTGCTGGCCGAGCTGACAGGCCCGCGCTTCGGCGGCCGCGTCACCCACTGGCCCGGCCGGCCGGTGCCGGTGCGCATCCCGCCTGCCCGCAGCGGCGCCGTGGATCTGGCCGCCTGCCTGCGCACCGCCCTCGGGCGCTGGAACGAGGGCGAGGCCGCGCCGTGGTTCGTCGCCTGCGACACCGCCGCCTGGGGCGTGCGCCTGGTGCATCTGCCGGGCCGGCACCTGGTGCCGCCCTTGCAGGCCCAGATCACCCGGCTGGACAGCCTGGGCCGGCCCCTGCGGATCCACATCATCGCCGGCGACAACTACGACGATCCCTGGGACCGCGTCTACGCCGAGCGGGGGATGGTGCACGAGCTGGGGCACGCCCTCTTCCTGTGGGGCCATTCCCGGGACCGGGAGCACGTCCTGTGGGGGGCGGCGCCCCCGCTGGCGGGCTGGCCGTCGCCGGACGAACGGAAGGCCGCGCTCCTGTGGCACGGCCTTCCGGAGGGCTGCGCGCTGAACGGCTACGGAGCGCCTATTCCACCTTGAGCCAGAAGGGCGCCATCGCCACCGGGCGGCCGTCCATCAGGGCCACCCGGGCCAGGGTTCCGTTCTCCCGCAGGGCAGCCAGCAGGGTGGGCACCGGCAGGCCGGCGTCCGCCAGCAGCGCGCCCCAGCCGCCGTCCGCCACCGCCGCCAGAGCCGCCCGCACGCCGACGTTGTCCCGCAGGGACTGCAGCAGCAGGCGCTCCATCAGGCTCAGCTCCTTGCCGTGGCTGACCAGGGTCAGGCGGTCGTCCCGGTCCAGGCCCAGGGTCCAGCGGGCCGAGTCCAGGGCCCGGTGCAGCCCGCCCAGGTCGTCCACCAGGCCGCGGGCGAGGGCCTGGCGGCCGGTCCAGACCCGGCCCTGGGCCACGGCGTCGACCTCGTCCACGGCCAGGCCGCGGCCGTCGCCGACCTTCTGCAGGAAGCGGGCGTAGAACCGCTCCATCTGGCCGGTGAACAGGGCCCGCTGCGCGTCGCTGAAGCCGGTGGCGTCGCTGAACAGCAGGGCGTTCTCGCCGCGGGTGATGAACTCGCGGTTGATGCCGATCTTCCGGTACATGGCGCTGCGGTCCATCTTGCCCGCGTAGACGCCGATCGAGCCGGTGAGCGTGCCCGGATCGGCGAAGACCGAGTCGCCGGGGCAGGACACGTAGTAGCCGCCGCTGGCGGCCATGCCGCTCATGGAGACGATCACCGGCTTGGCCGCCTGCAGCCGCCGGATCTGCTTCCAGATCAGGTCGCTGGCCAGGGCGCTGCCGCCGGGGCTGTCCACGCGCAGGATCACCGCGCGGACCTTGTCGTCATCGGCCATGCCCGCCAGGTGGTCGATCACCGTTTCGCTGCCGGCGAGCTTGCCCTGGAAGCGGTCGAAGCGGCTCTCGCCCGGCATGATCACGCCGGTCACGTAGACCAGGCCCACGGTGGGCCCGCCCCCACCCCGGGGCCGGTCCAGGCAGTAGTCGTGGAAATCGGTGACGTCCTGGTCGCCGTAGCGGTCCTCGATCAGGTCCTCCCAGTAGCCGACGGTGTCCACCACCCCGGCCGCCAGGGCCGCCTCGGCGTCGAACAGGCCCTGGTCGATCCAGGCCGCCACCTCGTCGCGGCCGCGCCCACGGGCGGCCGCCAGCTGGTCCAACAGCACGTCCCAGCGGTCGGCGACGATGGCCTCGATCATCTCGCGGTTGGCGGCCGACGGCTCGCGGCGGGTCATGCGCTCGGGCGCCGACTTGTACCTGCCCACATGGATGAACTCGGCCTCCATGCCCAGCTTGTCCAGGGTGTCCTTCATAAAGTCCAACTCGGCGCTCACCCCCAGGACCATCAGGGTGGCCTCGGGCGACATCATCACGGTGCCCGCGTGGGCCGCCAGCACGTAGCCGCGGGTGTCGGCCCCGTCCAGGTAGGCGGTCACCGGCTTGCCCGCGGCCCGGAAGGCGGCCACGGCCCGGGCCAGCTCGTCCACCTTGGCCCAGTCCGCCTGCACCCCCTGCAGGTCCATGACCAGGGCGGTGACGCGTTCGTCGCGGGCGGCCCGGTCCAGGGCCAGCACCGTCTCGGCCAGGGTCAGCTCGCCCCCGTCCTGGAGCTGGCCCCAGAACGAGTCGTCGCGCTCCTCGGGGAAGGCGCCGCCCACGTCCCACACCAGCACGCCGCCGTCGACGCTGACCGACCGCTCCAGGCTGCGCACCAGCAGCCACACCGAGCCCAGGCCGCCACCGATCAGCACGGTCAGCACCACGATCACGATCCAGAACTTCTTCATCGTCCGCTCCTCGGCAGGCCCGCAGGCCCGCCCGCTAGCTGCGGCAGAAGGCCGCCAGGGCCCGGGCCGCCCGGTCGATCTTGCGGAAGACCGGGATGCCCGCCTGCTCCAGGCGGCGGCACAGGGGGTCGTAGATCCTTCCGGAATCGACCACGACGACCGCGGGTTTAGCGCTGGCGCCGAGGATCCGGATCAGCTGCGAAGCCTGGGACCGGGGTCCGTCCAGGTCCTCCGGGTGCCCGCCCGCGGGATCGGCCGGCAGGTTGTCCAACGCCGGGGTCACCGGCACCGAGCTGAGGATGGCCACGTCCACCGCCGGCGAGGCCAGCAGCGCGGCGCAGCTGCCGCAGAAGGCGTCCGTGCCCGTCATGGGGGTGCAGTCGATGGGGTTGGCGCGGTGGGCGAAGGCGGGCAGCAGGCGGTCCAGCTCGGCCCCGGTCGCGGGGTCGAACTCCGCCAGCTCGAGGTCCTCCAGGCGGTCCATCACCGTCGAGCACTCGAAGCCGGCGTTGCTGATGATGCCGACCCGGCCCCGGCCCGGGTCGCGCCCCGCCAGCAGGGTGAAGGTCTTCAGCAGGTCCTCGAACTCGTCCAGGGATTCGGCCACGGTCACGCCGGCCGCCCGCAGGCAGGCCCGCGCCACGGCGTAGTCCCCGGCCAGGGAGGCGGTGTGGCTGGCGG
>JBHEPC010000221.1:0-4633 GCA_046260475.1 Candidatus Krumholzibacteriia bacterium
ACAGGCGCCGCCGGAAACAGCCGCGTGATGGGAGATCCCTGCCGGGATGCCGCGCCAAAGCCAGACCTCGCCCTCGAAGGTGGTGGCAGGCCTGGCACCGGTCTCCTGGCTCGCGGGTCGTCCTACTCCCTGCGCCTTCCCAGTCGCCCCGTGGGCTTCCAGTGGCATGCTGGCAGGTTTCGTCGCCGCTTACAGTGGCGGGGCCGCGCCGGTCTTGCACCGGCTTCCTCTGGTCCCAGGCCGCGATATGGGGTTGTGGCGCCCGGGGCCGGATAGCGGCCGGGCAGGTCGCACTCTAGGCGGCGGGGAAGTCCCTGTCAAGGACGCGGCGGACGATGAGCCGGTGGTCGTCCTCGCGCTCGCTTGCCAGCAGCGCCTCGTCGCCGTCGCCGGCGATCTCCGGACTGCGGGCCTGGATCAGGGAGTCGGGCAGCTGGGCCGCGAAGTCGGCCGCGGTGTACGGGCGCCAGCGGTGCCAGAAACCCAGGTGCCAAAGGAAGAAGCGCTCGACCCGGACCATGCCCTTCTCGTCGTCGCCGAAGTGCTCGAGGGCGAAGTCGCACCAGCGGCGCATGACGGCCCAGCGCTCGGCCACGGTGGGATCCCAGGGCTCGCCGGCGGCCAGCTCGCGGAAAATCCACGGCTTGACCAGGGCCCCGCGGGCCACCAGGAACGAGCGCACGGCGGTCTCGCGGCGGCGGCGCTCCAGGTCCCAGGGGGTCAGCAGGTCGCCGTTGCCCAGGACCGGCACGTCGATCGCCTGCTGCACCTGGTCGATCAGGTCCCAGCGGGCGCTCAGGCGGTAGCGCTGGGCGCGGGTGCGGCCGTGCACGCCGATGGCGTCGGCGCCCGCGTCGGCCGCGGCCCGGGCCACCTCGACGCAGTTGAGCTTCTCCTCGCTGTAACCGAGGCGGATCTTCACCGACAGGGGCACGTCCACCGCCGCGCGCACCGCCGCGACCAGGCGGGCCAGGCGGGTGGGCTTCTTCAGCAGCGCCGCCCCCGAGCCCCGGCGCACCACCAGGTCGATGGGGCAGCCGAAGTTCAGGTCGATGAAGCGCGCGCCGTGGTCCACGGCGATCTTGGCCGCCTCGACCAGCACGTCCTCGTGCTTGCCGGTGAACTGGATGCCGAAGCGGTCCTCGGAAGGGTGGGCGCGCAGCAGGGGCCGTTCGCCGCCCTTGACCAGCTTGTCCGCCAGGATCATCTCGCTGCAGGTCAGCTCGGCCCCGAACTCCTTGCACAGACGACGGTAAGGGAGGTTGCCGCCGGTGGCCATGGGGGCCAACGCGACAACCTCCCGGAAGAAGGCGCGGCGATCCTCCGCCGCCAAGGCCTAGCCCCCGTCGAGCATGGGGTTCTCGTCGAAGGCGGTGAACCCCTCCGGATCGGCCATGTAGTCGTAGGTGTTCTTCAGCAGCGTGAAGTGGTTCTGCTCCTCGGCGGCCAGGTGCTCGAACAGGGCCTTGGCCCGGGGCGAGGCGACCCTGGCCGCGGCGTCGGCGTACATGGCGTGGCCGCGGCGCTCCACGTCCAGGGCGCCCTTGAGGATCTCCAGCTCGTCGAGCTCGGCCACGTAGGGATCGCTGGCGCCCTCGAGGGCGTCGTTGAAGAGCTTGCGCACGTCCAGCACGTGGTCCCCGTCCACGTCCGGCAGCACGTCCACGGTGCCCTCGCGCAGCAGGTCCTCGCGCAGCTGCACGAGGTAGGCCTTGTGGCCGGCCTCGTCCTTGGCCAGGGAGTTGAAGAGGTTGCGCTCCAGGGACGTAGGCGCGTTCTCGGCCCGGTCCTGGAAGAAGGCCATGCCTTCCTCCTCGAAGGCGATCGCCCGTTCGAGAATCTCCACACAGAGCCTCACATCGTCGGTCATGGCGTCCTCCGTCGCGGCAAAACGGCTCGTTCCGGCAGTCATTCGTCGTCCCTCAATGGTAATCGCCGCCCTCCGAATTGCCATTGAAAAATGGATTCAACTCGTCGCCCGGGGTTGAAATCGGTTGCCGGTCTTGGTAGTTTCCGGATTCGGAAGATTGCCTCGGGCCCGGCCCCTAAATGCCACTTATTCCATGGGGTTTCGAGCCACCGCGCCGTCGGCTGCCGCCGGGGGAGCGTTCGATCGCAAACGGCGGCGTCGCCCCGGCGGCCCACCATGAAGGAGGAGAGATGGCCAAGCTCCAGAATGCCCTCGCCAAGAAGATCCCGGTGTGGCGGGACGAGATCAGCTCGCTGGTCAAGCAGCACGGGGCGCAGGTGATCAGCGAGGTCACCATCGCCCAGGCCTACGGCGGCATGCGCGGCGTCAAGGGGATGGTCTGCGACACCTCCGAAGTCCCGCCGGACATCGGCCTGCTGATCCGCGGCACCCCCATCGGCGACCTGGTGGACAAGACCCCCGAGGACATCTTCTACCTGCTGTGCACCGGCGAGTTGCCCAAGGCCGCCGACCGCAAGGCTCTGGCCGACGAGCTGAGCGAGCGCGCCAAGGTGCCCGCCTACGTCTGGAAGATCCTCGAGGCCATGCCCAAGGACTCCCACCCCATGTGCATGCTCGACACGGCGATCCTCGCCATGCAGCGCGAGAGCAAGTTCGTCAAGGCCTACAACGCCGGCATGCCCAAGGCCAACTACTGGAAGCCGACCATGGAGGACAGCCTCGACCTGCTGGCGCGCATCCCCGGCATCGCCGCGGGCGTGTACCGCATGCGCTTCAAGAAGGGCCCGCGCATCGCCCCCAAGAAGGGTCTGGGCCTGGCCGAGAACTACGCGCGCATGCTGGGCGTGCCGGACAAGAGCGGCGAGTTCGCCGACTGCATGCGCCTGTACCTGGTGCTGCACTGCGACCACGAGGGCGGCAACGTCTCGGCCCACACCTGCCACCTGGTGGGCTCGGCCCTGAGCGACGCCTATTACAGCGTCTCGGCGGGTCTGAACGGCCTGGCCGGCCCCCTGCACGGCCTGGCCAACCAGGAGTGCCTGGGCTGGATCCTGGAGCTGAAGAAGCAGTTCGGCGGCGTGCCGACGGACGAGGAGCTGACCAAGTTCGCCTGGGACACCCTCAACAGCGGCAAGGTCATCCCCGGCTACGGCCACGCGGTCCTGCGGGTGACCGACCCGCGCTTCGCGGCCTTCCGCGAGTTCGGCATGCAGCACTTCCCCGACGACCCGGTCATGCAGCTGGTGAACAAGGTCTTCACCATCGTGCCCGAGGTGCTGAAGCAGCACGGCAAGGCCAAGAACCCGTGGCCCAACGTGGACGCCGGCAGCGGCGCCCTGCTGTACCACTACGGCCTGCGCGAGTTCGACTACTACACGGTGCTGTTCTCGGTGAGCCGCGCCATGGGCATGCTCTCGCAGCTGATCATCAACCGCGCCATGGGCTCGCCCATCGAGCGGCCCAAGAGCGTGACCACCGAATGGATGAAGAAGCAGGTGAAGTAGCCGCGCGCTGCGGATCCCAAGCAGGGGCGGCCCGCCGGCGGCGGGCCGCCCTTTGCTGCGGGTGCCCCGGCGCGCTCAGGGCGCGGCGGCCGTGCTGCCGGCGTCGCGCCGGTCCGCGCCGCCCGCGAGCGTGCCGTCCGGTTCGACCACGATGACCTGGGCCGCGTAGCGGTTGTCCGTCGTCACGACGCGGTGGCCCATGGCCACGAGCAGGGCCCGCGTGTCGGGCGACAGCGCGAAGGGCTCGACCAGGAGGCGGTCGGGCAGCCACTGGTGGTGGACACGGCCGGCGTCGACGGCCTCCTGGGCGTTCATGCCGTGGTCGAGCACGTTGACGATGGTCTGCAGCACGGTACTGATGATGGTGCGCCCGCCCATGGCGCCGGTGACCATCACCAGGCGGCCGTCGCGGGCGACGATGGTCGGCGCCATGCTCGAGAGCATGCGGCGGCCGGGCCGGGCCAGGTTCGGCTCCGTGCCGATCAGGCCGGTCGTGTCGGTGAGCCCCGGCCCCGCGTTGAAGTCCCCCATCTCGTTGTTGAGCAGGAACCCGGCGCCGGGCACGACGATGCCCGAGCCGTAGCCGTACTCCAGGGTCGTCGTCAGGGCGACGGCGTTGCCCGCGGCGTCCACGACGCCGAGGTGGGTGGTCTGGGGACTCTCCGGCGGCGCCGCGCGGCCGACCGTCGACACCGTCGCGCGCGCCGGCGCGATGGTCGCGCGCTGGGAATCGGCGTGGGCCTTGCCCAGCAGCCGCTCCAGCGGCAGGTCCGGATTGGCCTCCGGATCCCCGAGCAGGACCGCCCGTTCGGCGAAGACCCGGCGCAGGGCCTCGGCCAGCAGGTGCACGGTGGCGGCCGCGCCGTGGCCGGACGCCGCCAAGTCGTACCCCTCGAGGATGTTCAGGGCCTGGATCACGGACACGCCGCCCGAACTCGGCGGCGGCATCCCGATCACCTCGTACCCCCGGTAGCGGCCCCGCACCGGCACGCGGCGCACGGCCCGGTAGGCGGCCAGGTCGGCCCGGGTGATCAGGCCGCCGTGGGCTTCCATCTCGGCGACGATCAACCCGGCGGTCTCGCCGGCGTAGAAGGCGGCGGGACCGTCCGCGGCGATCCGGGCGAGGGTGCGGGCCAGCTCGGGCTGCCTGAGGGTGTCCCCCGCGGCCAAGGGCGCGCCGTCCCGGCCGAACTGGGCC
>JBHEPC010000227.1:0-5569 GCA_046260475.1 Candidatus Krumholzibacteriia bacterium
TCCCACAGGTATTCACGCGGACCCGCCGCGACGTCGGTGGCGATCCAGGCCCGCACCAGCCGCCCGCGGGCGTCGTGGATGCGCAACTCCACCGGCGCGGAGCGCGCCAGGTGCAGGCGCAGCTTCACCGCCCCGGAGGCCGGATTGGGCCAGGGCGGGTCCAGGACCAGGACGGCTCGCGTCAGGGCCACCGGCACGTCGGACAGGTCGCTGGTGACGACGACGCCGCTGACGAAGGCGCTGACGTAGTCGTCCACCCTGAATTCGAGGGTGTAGGTGCCGGCGGCCAAGCCATCGATGCACCAGGCGCCCGCGGCGTCGCTGACCGCCAGGGCGCCGGCGTACTGGCCGGCCGGCTCGCGCACGAAGACCCCGGCGCCCGCGACGGGCTGCCCGGTGTCGGCGTCGGTGATGTGTCCGCAGACGGTGCCCGCGGCGGCGGGTGCCGCCAGGAACAGGGCAAGCAGGGCGAGACAGGCGAGGCCCGTGGGTGGGCCGGCGTCGCTCCGGGGCGCGTGGACCATGGGCGAGTTCCCCCTTTCCCGGCCGCCGTGGCCGGACAAGGAGGATAGCATAAAATCAGAGCAAAAGACTATGATATTCAGCGGCAGGATGACGACAGGCCCCGCAGCGTCGCCGCGGGGCCTGCAACTTCAAGGATGTTAAGCACCTACGCGACCACGTCCAGGAGCGAACGGCAGCCATGGCCTCGCCCAGCCCTGCCGGCACGGCGGCGGCGTCGAAATCGCCCTACCGCGGCTTGCCCCCGGCGGCGGCGCCGCGCTAGTCTCGCCCGGCCCGAAACCGCCGGCGGCGTTCCTGCGTCTGCACCGAGGTCGCCCGTCGCGCTCACCCCGGTTTCCCGGAGGACCTTCCCATGAACCGCGAACCCTTCCTCACCCGCCTGCTGCACTCGGTCATCATGACGGTCTGCACCCTGGCCGTCGTGCTGGCCCTGGTCGCCGGCGGCGTCTGGCTGGCCACGAACAAGGACCAGAAACCCGAGGAAGGCAGCTGGCTGGTGCTCGATCTCTACGGCGAGGTCCACGAGTACGACCCGCCCGGCGGGCCGCTGGGCGCGGTCATGGGCGGGGACGCCCTGACCCTGCAGGATCTGCTGGACAACCTGGGCAAGGCGGCCGTCGACAAGCGCATCGCCGGCGTGATCTTCCGCATCTCCAGCACCAACGACGCCGGCTTCGCCAAATTGCAGGAGCTGCGCCGTGCCGTGGACAAGGTGCAGGAGGCGGGCAAGCCCGTGCACGCCTGGGCCGACGCCCTGGACCTGCAGAGCCTGTGGCTGGCCGCCGGCTGCGACCGCGTGCTGATGCCCGCGGGCGGCTACCTGACCTTCAAGGGCGCCAACATGCAGCGCATGTACCTGCGCGCCATGCTGGACAAGCTGGGCGTGGTGCCCCACCTGCACAAGATCAAGGACTACAAGGCCGCCGCCGAGATGATCATGCAGACCCACGCCAGCGACGAGGCCAAACAGAACATGCAGTGGCTGCTGGACGACGTCTGGGCCACGATCATGGCCGACCTGTCCCGCGAGCGCGGCCTGGACGAGGCGAAGCTGCTCGAGCACATGGCCTACGCCATCTTCACCCCCACCGAGGCGCAGGCGGCGGGCCTGATCGACGAGTGCGTCTACCTGCAGGAGCTCGAGGACAGCCTCAAGGGGGAGAAGGACGACCGCCTGCGCACGGTCGACCACGAACGGTACGTCAAGACGAGCTGGAAGGACGCCGGCCTGAAGACCGGCGCCACCGTGGCCGTGGTCCACGCCCAGGGCAACATCGGCGGCCGCAAGAACCGGGTCGATCCCCTGCTGGGCGTGATGATGGGCCACGAGTCGGTCGTGCGCGAGCTGCAGCGCTGCCGCTTCGACGACGAGGTGAAGGCCGTGGTCTTCCGCATCGACTCGGGCGGCGGCGAGAGCCTGGCCAGCGACCTGATGGCCCACGAGGTCGACCTGCTGGCCGAGGTCAAGCCCGTGGTCATCTCCATGGTCGACGTCGCCGCCAGCGGCGGCTACTACATCGCCTACAAGGGCACGCGGCTGGTGGCCAACCCGCTGACCATCACCGGCTCGATCGGCTCCATCAACGGGTTCTTCAATCTCAAGGGGTTCTACGCGAAGATCGGCGTGGACAAGGACGGCATCGTTATGGGGCCCATGGCCGAGCTGGGCACCGACATGCGCGACCCCACACCCGAGGAATGGGCCCGCCACACCGAGGCCCACTGGATCAGCTTCAACGAATGGCTGGCGGACGTGGCCAAGGAGCGGGGCCTGGAGTTCGCCCAGGCCGAGACCCTGGCCCACGGCCGCACCTGGACCGGCAACCAGGCGGTCGCCAACGGGCTGATCGACGCGGTGGGCAACCTGGACGACGCCGTGGCCCTGGCGGCCGAGCTGGCCGAACTGGAGCCGGACAAAACGCCGCGCGTGGTGCACCTGCCCGAAGCCCAGGGGATGCTCGCCTCGCTGCTCGGCAGAGGCAAGGACGCCGGCGATCCGGTGGCGGCCGCCCTGCGCGATGCCCTGCACCGCGGGCTGAGGGCGCAGGTGCGCGAAACCGGGGCTTTCCTGCAGCAGGGCGCGGCCAACGTCGTCACGCCCTAGGGCAAAGGTCGCGGCGGCAGGCCGGGGGGCCTGCCGCCGCACGACGAACAGCCGAGGGTATCCGGGCAGTCTACTCCTCGACCAGCTCGCCGGTCTTCAGCCGCAGGCGGTACTGGTTCTGCGTGCGGTCCATGGTCATCATGCCCTCGCCGTCGCCGAGGTCGATGGTGAACTCGCTGTGGATCGTCTTCTCGCGGTAGTCCTCGCCGCGGGTCCAGGTGATCAGGGCGTCGTACACGCCGACGATGGTGCCGCTGACGGCCTGGGCCAGGTCACGGTCGGCGCTGCGCGGGGCCACCACGTCGATCAGCTCCAGCTGCAGGGTCGAGTCGTGGGTGCGCACCAGCCGCGGGTTCTCCAGCAGGGTGCCGGCGGCGCGGGCCCAGGTGCCGTTGACCGTCACCAGGTCCTGGTCGGCGTTGGAGATCACGAAGGCGGCCTCGAGGCTCAGCAGGTTGTGCTCCATGTTCCGGGTGCGGCGCACGCCCTCGCCCGAGAGGATGGCGTACTCGATGGTCGCGGCGGCCGTGCCCTGCTCCATGTAGTGCATCTGGGGCTGGCCCGCGGCGTCCAGGAAGCGGACGGTGAACACCCGGGTGAACGACGCGTAGGGGAAGCTGTCCGGGTCCCCGCGCTCGCGGTCGATGGTGATGGTCCAGGTGCCGGTCGTGCTGTCGTATTCGGCCTGGCGCATGCCCTCGCACTCGCCGCCGGCCTTGGCGGCCAGGCCCACCTGGCCGGCGAAGCTGACGGCGTCGGCGATCTGGTCCACCAGGCCGCCCTCGTCGGCGCCCAGGTCGGCGGCGACGGTCGTGGCCGCATCCTTCTCCGCCGTGGCGAGGGTCGTGGTCCCGGGGGCGGTCGGGTCGTCGTCGCTGCAGCCCGCCACGGCCAACAGACCGCAGGCGGCCAGCATCAGGAAAATCAGACGAGTGGTCTTCATAAACGTTCCTCCTTCAGGAGATCGGAAAGGGTGCCCGGTTGGGTGCGTTCCGGTGATGCAAGGGGGACGCCGCGCTGCCGGATCGCGCCGGCTCCGAGCCAAGTCTTTGTCGAATAAGCCTGTTGATCATCTGCCCGCCCGTCCCGGGGCGCTCCGCAAGATCGCCAGGATTGTCCCTGGAGGTACACCGGTGGCCCCACGGGGAGCAGCAGCCCGGCTGGCAGCCCCGCTGGTCCCGTGCTAGACTGCCCGCCGCGCCCGCCCCTTGCGTCGCCCCGGCCCAGGATGGACACCATGCCCGCCGCCCGGATCCGCCGCGTCCTTTCCCTGTCGCTGCTGCTGCTCGTGGCCGTGGCCGTGCGTGTGCCCCACCTGGATTGGGGCCTGCCCGTGGTGGAGGAGGAGGCCTTCCCCGCCAAGCAGGCCGTGCAGATGTGGGGCTTCGCCGCTGGCCGGGTGGACTGGAACCCCGGCACCGCCGGCTGGCCGGCCCTGTCGTTCTACGCCCAACTGGGCCTGCAGCACCTGCACTACGCCCTGGGCCGGCTCACCGGCGCGTACGCCGACCGCCTGGACTGGTGGGTGGCCTGGCTGCTGGACCCCACCCCGGTGATCCTGTGGGGCCGCGCCCTGGCGGTGGCGCTCTCGGCGGGGATCGTCGCGGTGGGTGCCGTGCTGGGCAGTCGCCTGGCCGCCACGAGCGGGTTCTGGCTGGCCGGCGGGTTGCTGGCCTGCAGCCCGCTGCTGGTGCGCCACGCCCAGCTCATCGACCCCGACGGCTGGGTGGGCCTGTTCTCGGCCCTGGCGATGCTGGCCCTCGTGGCCGCCGCACAGGACGGCCGCCTGCGCCACTATCTGCTGGCAGGGCTGTGGATCGGCCTGGGGACGGCCGCCAAGTACACGCCGGCCCTGCTGGGGCTGGGGCTGCTCGTGATGCACGCCGAGCGGGTCCGGACCGAGGGTGGCCGCGCCCGCTGGCTGGGCCTGGACGATCGGCGCCCCTGGCTGGCTGGGCTGGTGGCGGTGCTGGCGTTCGTGGTCGCCTCGCCCTTCACCCTGCTGGACCTGGCGGTGCTGCGGCGCGATGTGGCCTGGCAGGGGCAGCACCTTTCCCTGGGCCACTTCGGCCACGCGGGCCAGGGACCCGGCTGGTTCCATTATCTGGGCGAGGTGTTGCCGGCGGCCCTGGGCTGGCCCGCCCTGGTGCTGGGGCTCGTGGGGCTGGGCGTGGCCGCGCGGCGCGGGCCGCGGGAACGGGCCGTGCTGGCGTGCGCCCTGGTCCTGCTGCTGGTGCTCGGAGGGCTGCAGACCCGCTTCGACCGCTACATGATCCCGCTGCTGGTGCCCCTGGCGGTGGGGGTGGCCCTGGCCTGGGCGGCGGCCCGGGCGCGGTGGCCCCGGCTGGAAAGGCCGGCTGCGACGGCGGTCCTCGTCGCCCTGGTGCTGGCCGCGCCGGCGGCCGCCCTCTGGCGCTACCACGAGGTGAAGGGTCGGCCCGGCACCGGCACCCTGGCGGCGGCGTGGCTGACCGAACGCGTGGACGCCGAAAAGGAGGCGGTGCTGACCGAGCGCTACGGTCCGGCGCTGCCGGTCGACCTGGCGGAGACCCTCCGGCACGATCCGGCCTACGCCCGCCTGTCGGCCGGACAGCGGGCCCGCCTGGCGGGGCGGCCGGCGCTCCGCCCCCTCATCATCCCCATGTACTCCACCTACCCGGAGATGGCGGCCTGGTTCTACGACCTGCGCCATTGGACCGCCTACCGGTGGATCGTCACCTCCGGCGGCGTCCGGACCCGCTACCGGGCCGAGCCGGACCGCTTCCCCCGCCAGCGGGAATTCTACGCCGACCTGGAGCGCTACGCTCCGGTCGCGGCGGTCTTCGGCCCCGGCGAAGGGGCCCGCGGCCCGGAGCTGCGCGTGCACCGGCTGGACGAGGCCGGCCGCCGGCGGCTGCTGGACGAACGGGGGGTGCCCACCCTGGCCGAGCAGCGCACCTG
>JBHEPC010000231.1:0-4694 GCA_046260475.1 Candidatus Krumholzibacteriia bacterium
CGTGGGCATCGCCAAGAAGCTGCTGGACTCGGACCTGCACATCGACTCGATCTGCATGAAGGACGCCTCCGGCACCACCGACCCGCGCACCTGCTACGAGACGGCCAAGGGCCTGCGCAAGATCATGCCGCCGGAGATGCCGCTGTGGATGCACACCCACGACACCGCCAGCACGGCGGTGGCCTGTTACATGGCCGGCATCGAGGGCGGCGTCGACGGCGTCGACCTGTCGGTGCGCCCGCTGGCCAGCGGCACGGTGCAGCCGGACGTGCGTTCCATGGCGCACGGGCTGAAGGGCACCGGCTGGGAGCTGGACCTGGACGTGGCGAAGATGCAGCCCATCGAGGACATGCTGACCGAGTCCATGAAGGACTACGCCTTCAACCCCACCACCACCACGCCCGACGCCCGCGTGGTCGGCTTCCCCATGCCCGGCGGTGCCATCGGCCCGAACGTGCACATGATGGTCAAGGCGGGGGTGTTCGACCGCTACAGCGAGGTGCTGGCCGAATTCCCGGTGGTGGTGGAGGCGGGCGGCGCCTGGACCTCGGTCACCCCCGGCAGCCAGCAGTACTGGCTGCAGGCCTTCAACAACGTCATCTACGGCCGCTGGGAGAAGATCGAGTCGGGCTACGGCCGCGCCGTGCTGGGGTACTTCGGCAAGCCGCCCCTGGCGCCGGACCCGGCGGTGGTCAAGAAGGCCAGCGAGCAGCTGAAGCTGGAGCCCTTCGCCGGCGATCCGCTGGAAGCGGCGCCCAAGAACATCGAGATCGCCACGGCCGAGCTGCAGAAGCGGGGTCTGCCCGTGGACGACCGCAACGTGTTTTTGGTCGTCTCGTCCATCGTGCCGGGCAAGAACATGGAGACCAACGAGGGCATCCGCTTCCTGGAGGGCCGCGGCAAGATCGACATCCCGCTGGTGAAGAAGGCCGAGGCCCCGGCCGCGACGGCCCCCGCGGCCGCGGTGCCGGCGGCGGGCGCGGCGCCGGCCGGGCCGGTCACGACCCGCTGCACCGTGGACGAGGGCGGCAGCGTGCGCACCTTCCTCGTGACCATCGAGCCGGCCGGCGCGCCGGCGACGGCGGCGGGCGCGGCCCCGGCGGCCGGCGCCCCCGCGCCCGCGGCCGGCGGCACCACGGTGCACTCGACCTTTGCCGGCACTGTCGAGGTGGTGGACATCCCGGTCAAGGTGGGCGACGCGGTGAAGGCCGGCCAGGTCGTGGCCGCCGTGGAGGCCATGAAGGCCAAGTACGAGATCAAGTCCCCCCGGGACGGCCAGGTGCAGTCGATCGGCGTCAAGGTGGGCGACGAGATCGACTCCAAGCAGACCATCATGACCATCGGCTGAGGAAAGCGGGCCCATGGATACACTCAATCAGCTCCTGGCCGGTTCCGGGTTTCTCAGCCTCTCGCCCGGCAATCTCGCCATGTTCGCGATCGCGGGGGTGCTCATCTACCTGGCGATCACGAAGAAGTACGAGCCCTTGCTGCTGATCCCCATCGGCTTCGGGGCGATCCTGGCGAACCTGCCGCTGGCGAACATGGGCTCCAACGGCGACGGCCTGATGGCGCTGATCTACAACCTGGGCATCAAGACGGAGCTGCTGCCGCCGTTGATCTTCCTGGGCGTGGGTGTGCTGACGGATTTCCGCCCGCTGCTGGGGCGGCCGCTGACCTTCCTGCTGGGGGCCTCCGCCCAGCTGGGGATCTTCGCCGCCGCCTTGGGCGCCGCCTACCTGCTGGGGTTCACGCCCCGGGAGGCGGCCGCCATCGGCATCATCGGCGGGGCCGACGGTCCGACCTCCATCTACCTGGCGTCGCAGCTCGCCCCGCACCTGCTGGGGCCCATCGCGGTGGCCGCCTACAGCTACATGTCCCTGGTCCCGATCATCCAGCCGCCGATCATGCGCCTGCTGACGACGAAGGCGGAGCGGAACATCGACATGCCGCAGGCGAAGGCGGTCTCCCAGACCGCGGTGATCCTCTTCCCGATCATCAGCGGCATCGTCGCCTGCCTGGGGGTTCCCTCCTCGGCCCCGCTGATCGGCATGCTGATGTTCGGCAACCTGCTGCGGGAGTGCGGCGTGACCGAGCGCCTGAAGAAGACCGCCGGCGGCGTGTTCATCGACATCGTGACGATCTTCCTGGGGCTGTCCGTCGGCGCCACCATGGCCGCGGCGCTGTTCCTGAACCTGGCGACCATCAAGATCCTGCTGCTGGGCGCGGTGGCGTTCTCGTTCAGCACCTTCGGCGGGGTCCTCTTCGCCAAGTTCCTGAACCTGGTGCTGCCCCGCCACAGCCGCATCAACCCCTGCATCGGGGCGGCGGGCGTCTCGGCGGTGCCCATGGCGGCGCGGGTGGTGCAGCAGTTCGTCTCGGACGAGACCGACGGGCGGGTCAATCCGCTGATGCCGGCCATGGGTCCGAACGTGGCGGGGGTCATCGGGTCGGCGGTGGCGGCGGGCGTGTTCCTGACCCTGCTGGGCTGAGGCCTCGGCCCGGCTTTCCTGCCGGACAAAATGAACCCGGGTGGTGCCCTCGCTCAAAAGCACCACCCGGGAGGGGGGCAGCGGGACCGGGTTCGCCCGGCCGGCCCCGCTGCATGTGACCCGGTCCCTCGCTCATTGACCGGGTTCAGGAGGCGTCTGCCCGCAGACTATGCAACCAATATGCCGCCCGCGTGTCCCGGATGTCAAGAGGTTGTTATAAAAAGACTTATGTTATATTGTCATCTATTTGACATACGAAACGTTATTTGAAAACGGCCGATTGTGTCCCGTAAAAGTGTCCCACCGCTTCCTGCGATGGGACACTTCGGACACGTAACCGAGCGCCGGGGGCCCTATTCCAGGAGCGTAACCGCCCGGGTTGCCGCCGTCTTTCCGCCCGCCCCGTCCGCGACCAGGCGCACGTAGTAGACCCCCGAGGCGGCCCCGCGCCCGGCCTCGTCCCGCCCGTCCCAGGTGACGGCGTGCTCGCCGGCGGGCCAGGCCCGCGCGCCCAGGCCGCGCACCAGGCGGCCGCGGGCGTCGTAGACGGCCAGGGTCACGGTGGCCTCGTCGGTCAGCGCGAAACGCAGACGGGTGCTGGGATTGAACGGGTTGGGAGCGTTGGGCAGCAGGCGCGCCCAGGCGCCGGCCGGACCGGGGCCCGGGACCGCCGCCAGGGGCGAGCCCAGGCTGAAGTCGGCCACCCGGGCGGCGTGGTCGCTGGCGTCGGTGGTGTCGTACCGCTGCAGGCCGTAGGCGGCCAGGGTCGCGGCCGTCATGGTGCGCGTCTCCAGGACGTGGTGGTTGCGCAAGGTCAGCGCGCTGTCCGTGTACAGGATCCAGTCCAGCATGCCCGGGTAGTAGCTGCTGTAGGTGGCATACCAGGTGTAGGCCGAACGCTGATCCGGGTGGCGCGAGATGACCGGCACAAAGTCGCCCCCGTCCCAGTCGACGGCGGCGTCGGCGCCATAGGAGCCCTCATCCTGGATGTCACCCGTGAGCAGGGTCTCCAGCTGCTGCCGCCAACCCACCAGGTTCAGGTCGCCGGCCATGAGGAAAGGCGTCCCTTCCGGCAGGGTGACGGTTCCGCCCGGGGTCTTGGCGTCGCGCAGGAAGGCCACGACGGCGTCGGCCTCGTTCTGGCGGTCGTCGTCGGCGGTGCAGCAGCGCCAGTGGCTGGCGACCAGCAGCAGGTCCGTGGCCGCGTCCGGGCCCAGATCCAGCAGCACGGCGGTGTTGCGGTAGGTGGGGGTGATGCGCCAGCTCTGCAGGATGGGCAGGCGGCTGCAGACCACGTTGCCGCCGTCGCGCATGACCGCGTGCCACGCCTCGCCCGGGCCGCTGGGCAGGTGCTGCTCGATCTTGGCGGCAACATCGGCCGCGTCGTGGCCCCAGACCTCGCACACCACCAGGACGTCCGGGTCCATGACCTGCAGCAGGCGGCTCTGGGCGGCCTCGGCACCGCCGCCGTCGAACAGACCGTCGCTCCGCACGTTCCAGGCGGCCAGGCGCAGGTGCCCGGGGTCGGCGCGGCCCAGGTCCAGGCTGGGGACCGCCTCGCTGCCGGCGGCGAAGGCATACGTCACGGCGGCGGTGGCATCGCCCCCGCCGGCGCCGTCCCGCAGGATGAAGCGCACGGTGTTGTTGGGAAACAGCGCCTGCCCGTTGGCCGGCTCCGCGTCCCGGCGCAGGGCCAGCTCGAAGCGGGTGCTGCTGACGGTGGGCCCCACCTGCAGCCCGATGTCCGGGTGGTCGATGGCCGCGGTGCCGCCGCGGTAGAAGGTGCCGTCCCGCTGGCCCAGGTTCCAGACCAGCTCGGCGCCGATGCCGCCGTACGCGAAGCCCGTGCCCGCGTTCATGTCCGTGTCCAGGTACAGGCGGATGTCCTGCTGCTCGTCCGGCTGCACCTCGGCGCCGGTCTCGAAGCCGAGGAAAACCCAGTCCTGGTCGTTGGCCGCCCACACGTCGCCGAAGTCGATGCCGGACGGGCCGCCGTCGCCGGCCGGATCGGTCGCCAGGGGGGCCACGGCCGCCCAGTCGTCGAACCAACCGTCCAGGACGACGGGCACCAGGTCGGCGGCGGCAGGGGCGGCGGCAACAAGGGCGGCCAGCAGGGCGGCGAGGGCGAAACGGTGCATCGTCTTGTCATTCCTTCGGTTCGCTGGGAAGCGGTTTTCACGGCGGACGGTCAATTTTATCACAAAA
>JBHEPC010000234.1:0-9206 GCA_046260475.1 Candidatus Krumholzibacteriia bacterium
TGGAGCAGATCCTCGACCTGGCCGAGGCCCTGCGCCTGATGCGCGCGCGCAACCTGGACACCCGCTGCTTCGCCTCGGGCCTGGCGGTCAGCCAGTTCCGCGACAACAGCACCCGCACCCGCTTCTCCTTCGCCTCGGCCGCCAACCTGCTGGGCCTGGCGGTCCAGGACCTGGACGAGGGCAAGAGCCAGATCGCCCACGGCGAGACCGTGCGCGAGACCGCGGTGATGATCTCGTTCCTGGCCGACGCCGTCGGCATCCGCGACGACATGTACCTGGGCGCCGGCCACGAGTACATGGTCGAGGTGGCGCAGGCACTGGACGACGCGGTCACCGCCGGCGTGCTGCCCCAGCGGCCGGTGGTGGTGAACCTGCAGTGCGACCGGGACCACCCCACGCAGAGCCTGGCCGACCTGCAGCATCTGGTGCGGGAGTTCGGCTCGCTGGAGAACCTGCGCGGCAAGCGCCTGGCCATGACCTGGGCCTACTCCCCCAGCTACGGCAAGCCCCTGTCGGTGCCCCAGGGCATCATCGGGCTGATGACCCGGCTGGGCATGGACGTGGTGCTGGCCCACCCCGAGGGCTACGGCCTGGTCCCGCAGATCGTGGAGCTGGCCGGGCGGCAGGCGCAGGAGTGCGGCGGCTCGTTCACGCAGGTGACCAGCATGGGCGAGGCCTTCGCCGGCGCCGACATCGTCTATCCCAAGAGCTGGGCGCCGTACGCGGTGATGGGCCGGCGCACCGAGCTGCTGCGGGCCCGCGACCACGCCGGGCTGCAGGCGCTGGAGAAGGAGTGCCTGGCCCAGAACGCACGCCACCGCGGCTGGGAGTGCACCGAGGAGCTGATGGCCACGACCCGCGGCGGCCAGGGTTTGTACCTGCACTGCCTGCCGGCGGACATCAGCGGCGTGTCGTGCGAACAGGGCGAGGTCACGGCGCCGGTCTTCGACCGCTTCCGCGATCCCCTCTACCGCCAGGCCGGCTGCAAGCCCTACGTCATCGCGGCGATGATCCTGGCCGGCCGCTGCGCCGACCCGGGCGCCGTGCTGCGCGAACTGCTCCGCCGCGCCGGCCCGCGGACGGCCGGATGATCCGCCCCGCCGGCAGGACCGACCGCTTCCACCCCCAGGGGCTGGTGTCCCTGCTGGAGGAGCTGCGCGCCGAGCGCCGCCGGTCGTCCACCCTGCTGGGCCTGCACGAGGACCTTTGCCTGTTCACGGTGGCCGCCCCGCCCCTGGCCCTGAGGCGCGACGGCCGCCGCCTGGAGACGCCCGTGGGCGTGGCCGCCGGCCCCCACACCCAGCTGGCGCGCAACCTGGTGGCGGCCTGGCTGGGCGGCGCGCGCTGGCTCGAGCTCAAGACCGTGCAGGCCAAGGACGAGCTGGACGTGGCCCGCCCCTGCATCGACATGACCGACGCCGGCTTCAACTGCGAGTGGTCCCAGGAACTGTCCCTGGACGCCAGCTTCGGCCAGTACGCCGACGCCTGGTGCGCCATCCGCATCCTGCAGCTCGAGGCCGGGGTCCTCGACCCCGCCGAACCCGGGTTCGCCTTCGACCTGAGCGTGGGCTACGACCTGGCCGGGCTGCGCAGCGCGCCCATGCAGCGTTTTTTGGACCGGGCGGCCGACGCCCGCCCGGAGCTGGAGGCGCGCCTGGCCGCGGCGGCCGCCGTGCACCCGCGCAGCCGGGAGATCGCCGCGCCCGACGCCCTGGCCGGCAGCGTCACCCTCTCGACCATGCACGGTTGCCCGCCGGCGGAGATCGAGCGCATCGCGCGCTTCCTGCTGGAAGAACGCGGCCTGCACACTTCCATCAAGCTGAACCCGACCCTGTTGGGACCGGGCCCGCTGCGGGAGCTGCTGCACGGCCGCCTGGGTTGGCAACTGGAGGTGCCGGACGAGGCCTTCGCCCGCGACCCGGACCTGGCCACGGTCGTGGGCATCGTCCGCAGCCTGCAGGGCACCGCCACCCGCGCCAACCGCCGCTTCGGCGTGAAGCTGACCAACACCCTGTCCTGCGCCAACCCCGGCGGCCGCCTGCCCGCGGCCGAGGCCGTCCGCTACCTCAGCGGCCGCGCCCTGCACCCCTTGGCCGTGGCTGCGGCCGCAGCCCTGCAGGAGGCGGTCGGCGGCGGCCTGGACGTCTCCTTCGCCGGAGGCGCCGACGCCCTGAACACCCCCGAACTGCTGCGCTGCGGGCTGCGCCCGGTGACCGCCTGCTCGGACCTGCTACGGCCCGGCGGGTACCTGCGCCTCAGGCAGTACGTGGAGAACGCCGCCGCGGCGCTGCAGCAGGCCGGCGCCGCCGACCTGGACGCCCTGGTCACGGGCGACGGCGCACGACCCTACGCCGCGGCCGCCCTGGCCAACCTGCACGCCTACGCCGCCGCCGCGGCCGCGGACCCCCGCTACCGGGCCGATCACTACGCCGACCGCTCCATCCGCACCGACCGCCCGCTGGAGCCGTTCGACTGCATCGCCGCCCCCTGCCGCGGCTGCTGCCCCACCGGCCAGGACATCCCCGGCTACCTGCACCACGCGGCCCGGGGCGAGTTCGCCGCGGGCCTGGCGGTGGTGCGCGCGGACAACCCCCTGCCCGTGACCGCGGGCATGGTCTGCGCCCAGCCCTGCGTCCAGAAGTGCGTGCGCGTCAACTACGAGGCGCCGCTGCGCATCCGCGACGTGAAGCGCTTCCTGGCCAACCGCGGCGAGGCCGCACCCGACCCGGCGCCCGCGCCGCCGGTGGGCCGCCGCGTGGCCGTGGTGGGGGCCGGTCCCGCGGGGCTGGCCTGCGCCTGGGAACTGGCCAGGGCGGGCGTCGCCGTCGAGGTCTTCGAGGCCGACGACGACGCCGGCGGCATGGTCACCGGCGTGATCCCGCGCTTCCGCCTGGAGCCTGAGCACTTCCGCCGCGATCTGGCGCGCATCGAGGCCCTGGGGGTGCGTTTGCACTACGGCCAGCGCATCGACCAGGGCCGCTTCGGGCAGCTGCGCGACGCGTTCGACGCCGTGTTCGTGGCCGTCGGCGCCCAGGCGGACCGGCCGCTGGGCATCCCCGGCGAGGACCTGCCCGGGGTCGAGCCCGCGCTGGCGTTCCTGGCCCGCGCCCGCCGCGAGCCGCAGCGGCGCCTGGACGGCGAGGTCCTGGTCATCGGCGGCGGCGACAGCGCCATGGACGCCGCCCGCACCGCCGTGCGCCTGGCCGCTGTCGGCGGCCGCGTGCGCGTGGTCTACCGCCGCACCGCCGCCCAGATGCCCGCCGGGCCGGAAGAACGCGAGGCCCTGCGCGCCGAGGGCGTCACGGTCCACGAGCTGCGCGCCCCCGTGGCCATCGTCCCCGACAGGGACGGGCGCCTGGTGCTGCGCTGCCAGGTCATGCGCCTGGGCGCGGCCGACGCGTCCGGCCGCCCCCGGCCCGAGCCGGTGCCGGGCGCCGTCGAGGAGTTCGCGGCCGACCTGATCGTCCCGGCCGTGGGGCAGGAGATCGTCTGCGACTTCCTGGACCCGCAGCTCGCCGCCGCCGCCGGTGACGACGCCGCCCGCGGCCAGGACGAGGTGTGGCTGGGCGGGGACCTGCGCCGCGGCCCGGCCAATCTGGTGACCGCCCTGGGCGACGGCCGCCGCGCCGCCGAGGCCATCCTGCGCACCTTCGGCCTGCCGGCCGCGGGCAGCGCCCACCGGCGGCCGCCGCTGCCCGAGGCCGAGCGCCAGGACCGCGCCGCGCGCCTGCTGCCGCCGGTGCCGTCGGCCGCGCCTCGGGCCGCCGGCGCGGGCGACTTCGCCCTGGCCACGGCCGACCTGGACGAGACCGGGGCCCGGGCCGAGGCCGCCCGCTGCCTGGAGTGCGACCAGGTCTGCGACGTCTGCGTCTCGGTCTGCCCCAACCGGGCCAACATCTCCTGGACCGTGGCGCCCCGGCGCCTGCCCCTGGTCACGGTGCGGCCCGACGGCGCGGGCTTCGCCACCGCGCCGGACGGGGTGTTCGCCGTGACCCAGGCGCGCCAGGTGCTGCACGTGGCCGACCACTGCAACCACTGCGGCAACTGCACCACCTTCTGCCCCACCGCGGGCGAACCCTTCCGGGACAAGCCGCGCTTCGCCCTGGCCCAGGCCTGCTGGGACGAGGAGGACGCCATCTGCCGCCTGGAGCTGGCCGGGGCCGAGGTGCGCCTGCGCCGCAAGGAGAACGGCCGCGAGGTCGTCCTCGTCCGCCGCGGCGGCGTGCTGCTGTGGCAGGCGCCCGAGGCGGAGATCGAGCTGGACGCCGGCACCTTCGCCGTGCGCGCGGCGCGGTTCGCGGCCGGCGCGGCCGGCCCCGTGTCCCTGCGCGAGGCCGCGGCCATGGTGGTGCTGCTGGATGGCCTCGCCCCCCAGGGAGGTGAGCCGTGGCCCGCTTCCTGATCAACTCCCGGCGCCGGGAGCTGCCCACCTGGAACGTCCCCGAGCTGGCGTTCACCGAGCTGATCCGCCGCCGCGCCCAGCTGCCCCTGCACAGGGCCCTGCCCGGCTACGCCCCCACGCCGCTGCGCGACCTGCCCGGTCTAGCCGCCGAACTGGGCCTGGGCCGCCTGCTGGTCAAGGACGAGAGCGGGCGCTTCGGCATCGAGGCCTTCAAGGGCCTGGGCGCCTCCTTCGCCATGTACGCGGTGGTGCGCGAGCGCTGGCTCGCGACCTCGGGCCGGCAGCTGCGGCCCGAGGAGTTCGACGACCCGCGGGTGCGTGCCGACCTGGGGCCGGTCACCTTCACCGCCGCCACCGACGGCAACCACGGCCGGGCCGTGGCCTGGACGGCGCGGCAGCTGGGGCAGCCGGCGGTCATCTTCATGCCGCAGGACACGGCGCCGGCCCGCATCGCCCACATCGAGCAGGAGGGCGCGCAGGTACGCCTGGTCGCCGGCACCTTCGACGACTGCGTGGCCGCCTGCGCCGCCGCCGCCGCGGCCGCAGGCTGGCAGGTGATCGCCGACACCGCGTACCCCGGCTACCTGGAGATCCCCGGCTTCATCATGACCGGCTACAGCACCATCTTCGTGGAGCTGGCCGAGCAACTGGACGCCGCGCCGGACGTGCTGCTGCTGCCGGCGGGGGTGGGCGGCCTGGCCGCGGCCGGCGCGGTGCACTGCGTGCAGCGCCACGGCGTGGCGCGGCCCCGCCTGGTCTGCGTCGAGCCCGAGGACTCGGCCTGCTTCCTGGATTCGCTCGAGCAGGGTGACGGCGAGCCCCACGCCGCCCGCGGCCGGCAGCAGTCGGTGATGGCGGGCCTCAACTGCGGCCTGCCGTCGCTGCTGGCCTGGCCGGTGGTGCGCGACGCGATGGACGTGTTCGTGGCCATCGAGGACCGCTGGGCCGAGCAGGCCATGCGCGCCCACCGCCGCCACGGCGTCATCAGCGGCGAGTCGGGCGCCGCTGCCCTGGCCGGCCTGCTGGCCCTGCTGCAGGCGCCGGAGCTGGCACCGGCCCGCGACCACCTGGGACTGGGCCCGCAGGCTACGGTGCTGGTGATCAACACCGAGGGCGCCACCGACCCGCAGAACTGGGCCCGGGTGACGGACGCCGCGGAAGGAATGCCGTGAGCACCATCGCCTTCACCCTCAACGGCCGGCCCGTGCGCTACGACGGCGACCCCGAGCGCCCGCTGCTGGCCTGGCTGCGCGAGGACCGCCACCTGACCGCGGCCAAGGACGGCTGCTCGGGGCAGGGCTACTGCCGCAGCTGCACCGTGGAGATCGACGGCGCGGCGCGCCTGGCCTGCATCACCCCCATGAAGCGGCTGGACGGCCGCGCGGTCACGACGCTCGAAGGCCTGCCCACGGCGGTGCGCCAGGTGCTGGGCGAGGCCTTCGTGCGCCACGGCGCCGTGCAGTGCGGGTTCTGCACCCCCGGATTCCTGGCCCGCACGCGCATCCTCCTGCAGGAGAACCCCCACCCGACCCGGGCCGAGGTGGTCGACGCGCTGAAGCACCACTTCTGCCGCTGCACCGGCTACCACGCCATCGTCGAGGCCGTGCTGGAGGCGGCGGCCATCCTGCGGGGCGAGGCCACGGCCCCGCCACCGCCCGCGGTCCAGGGTGTCGGCGGCGATCGCCCCAAGCACCACGCCCTGGGCCGGGCCCTGGGCGAGGAGCCCTTCGTGGACGACCTGCAGGTGCCGGGGCTGCTGCACGGCGCCCTGCGCTTCGCCGACCATCCGCGGGCGGTGGTGCGCGCGCTGGACACGGCCGCAGCCGCCGCGCTGCCGGGCGTGCGGGCGGTGCTGACGGCCGCCGACGTGCCGGGCAAGCGCCACACGGGCCTGATCGTGCCGGACTGGCCGCTCCTGGTGGCCGCCGGCGAGACCACCCGCTGCGTGGGCGACGTGCTGGCGCTGGTGGTCGCGGACACCGAGCAGGCGGCGCGCGCGGCCGCCGCCGCCGTGGCGGTGGACTACGACGAACTCGAGCCCCTGACTGATCCTGAGCTGGCCGCCACCAGCCCCATCCTGGTCCACCAGGCAGGCAACGTCCTGGAAACCAGCGTCGTGCGCCGGGGCGGGGACGCGGACCGGGCGCTGGCCGCCTCGGCCCACGTCACCCGCGGCGTGTACCACACCCAGCGCATCGAGCACGCCTTCCTGGAGCCCGAGGCCGCCGTCGCCCTGCCCGAGGACGGGGGCCTGAAGGTCTTCTCCCCCGGCCAGGGCGTGTACGTGGACCGGCGGCAGATCGCCGCCCTGCTGGGCCTGGCCGAACAGGACGTGCGCGTGATCCAGGTGGCCACCGGCGGCGCCTTCGGCGGCAAGGAAGACCTCTCGGTGCAGGGCCACGCGGCCCTCGCGGCCTGGCGGCTGCAACGGCCGGTGAAGGTGAAGCTGACCCGGGACGAGTCCATCCTCATGCACCCCAAGCGCCACCCCATCCGCCTGGCCTACGCCCTGGGCTGCGACGCGGCGGGCCGGCTGACGGCGCTGAAGGCCGACATCCTGGGCGACACCGGGGCCTACGCCTCCGTGGGCGGCAAGGTGCTCGAGCGCGCGGCCGGCCACGCCACCGGCGCCTACCACGTGCCGGTCGTCGACGTCACCGCCCGCGCCGTCCACACCAACAACCCGCCCTGCGGGGCCATGCGGGGGTTCGGCGCCAACCAGGCCACCTTCGCCCTGGAGAGCTGCGTCGACGAGCTGTGCCGCCTCGGCGGGTTCGACCCCTGGCTCTTCCGCTGGGAGAACGCCCTGGTCGAGGGCTCGCTGACCGCGACGGGCCAGGTGCTCCGCGGCGGCGTGGGCGTGCGCGCCACCCTGGCCGCGGTGCGCGACGCCTACGACGCCGCCGCTTGCGCCGGCCTGGCCTGCGGCATCAAGAACTGCGGCGTGGGCAACGGCATGAGCGACGGCTGCGAGGTCGTCATCGAGATCGCCGCCGCCGACCGCGTGGTCGTCCACCACGGCTGGACCGAGATGGGCCAGGGCGTGCACACGGTGGCGGTGCAGGTGGTGGCCCAGGAGACGGGCCTCGACCCCGACCTGGTCGAGGTGGTCGTGGACACCGCCCACGAGGCCGTCGCCGGCATGACCACCAGCAGCCGCGCCACCAGCCTGGTGGGCAACGCGCTCATCGACGCCTGCCGTGACCTGGCCGTGGACCTGGCGGCCTCGCCCCTGGCCGGCCTGGTGGGCCGCCGCTACCGGGGCCGCTGGAGCTTCGACCGCTCGACGCCGCCCGGCGCGCCGGGCGAGATCGTGACCCACTACTCCTACAGCTACGCCACCCAGCTGGTGGTGCTGGACGAGCAGGGGCGCATCGCCAAGGTGGTGGCTGCCCACGACGCGGGGAAGATCGTCAACCCCACCCTGTTCCGGGGGCAGATCCAGGGCTCGGTGCACATGGGCCTGGGCTACGCCCTGTCCGAGGAGCTGCCCACCACAGGCGGCCGCCCCGTCTCGACCCAGCTGAAGGACCTGGGACTGATCCCCCTGGACGCGATGCCGCCGGTGGAGGTGATCGGGGTCGAGGTGCCCGATCCGTTGGGCCCATACGGCGCCAAGGGCGTGGGCGAGATCGGGCTGGTGCCGACGGCGGGCGCCGTGGCCAACGCCCTGTGCGCCTTCGACGGCGTGCGGCGGACCCGGCTGCCGCTGCAGCCGCTGCCGCCGCGGAAGGAGGCGCCGTGAGCCTCGTGGTGCGCGGCGTCACCTGGTGGGACTGGCGGACCGGGAGCCTGCACGCGGGCGATTTGCTGGTCGACGGCGGGGTGGCGCCGCTGCGCGGCGCGCCGCCGCCGGGGGCCGCGGTCGTCGAGGGCCGCGGCGGGCTGGCCATGGCCGGCCTGGTCTGCGGGCACCACCACCTGTACAGCGCTTTGGCCCGGGGCATGCCCGCGCCGCCGCGGCAGCCGCGGGGTTTCGCGGAGATCCTGGAGCTGGTGTGGTGGCGCCTGGACCGCTCCCTGGACCGTGACATGATCCTGGCTTCGGCGCTGGCCGGGGCCATCGACCTGGTGCGCTGCGGCGCGACCGCGGTGATCGACCATCACGCCTCGCCGCGGGCCTGGCCGGGAGCGCTGGACGCCCTGGCGGGCGGGTTGGAGCGCCTGGGCCTGGCCCACGTGCTCTGCGCCGAGCTGTCGGACCGGGATGGGCCCGCCGCCGCGGCGGCCGCCCTGGCCGAGACCGAACGTTGGCTGGCCGCCGGCCACGCCGGCCTGGTTGGTCTGCACGCCTCGTTCACCGTGGGCGACGCCCTGCTGGAGCAGGCGGTGGCCCTGGCCCGCCGCCACGGCACGGGCCTGCACCTGCACGTGGCCGAGGATCCGCTCGACCAGGAACGCTGCCTCGCGGTCCACGGCTGCCGCGTGGTCGAGCGCCTGCAGCGGGCGGGCGCCCTGGACCTGCCCGGCACCATCCTGGCCCACTGCCTGCACGTGGATGACCATGAGCGCGCGCTGATCGCCGCCTCCGGCGCCTGGGTCGCCGCCAACACCGAGAGCAACCAGAACAACGCCGTGGGCGCGTTTCGTCCGGAGGGCCTGGACCCCGACCGCCTGCTGCTGGGCACCGACGGGATGCACGGGGACATGCTGCGCGCCCTGCAGGCGGCTTACCTGGCCGGGCGCGAGCACGGGAGCCTGACGCCGGCACAGGCGTGGCGCGCCCTGGCGAACAACCGACGCTACCTCGAGACCTGCCACCCGGCCGCCGCCCGGCCCGACGACCTGGTGATCCTCGCCTACG
>JBHEPC010000249.1:0-5205 GCA_046260475.1 Candidatus Krumholzibacteriia bacterium
GCGCGCGGTCAGCGGGCAGGCCGACCTGACGGTCACCGGCACCATCCCCACCCTGGACGAGGCCCTGCTGGCGGTGGTCCTGGCCGATCCGGACGTGACCGGCGCCTGGCCCCTGGTGCGGCTGGACGTGGCGGTCGCCGGGCGTGAGGGCCTGTACCTGGACCTGGTCGGCTTCGACGTGTTCGCGCCGGTGAGCTATCCGCTCGGCGGCGGCGCCGGCGGGGACGACGGCGACCGCGCGTCGCGGCTGCTGACCGAGGCCTTGACCGTGCCCGGCTGGGCGGCGCTGACGCCCGAGTTCGCGGCCGACCAGGGTTGGTCCGTGGGCGACACCGTGCGCGTCAGCAGCGGCAGCCGGTTGGCGCTGCTGACCATCGGCGCCCTGGTGGACTTCAAGTCTTTCGAACCCCTGGCGCCGCGGCGCCTGGCGGTGATGGACATCGCCTGGGCCCAGGCGCTGCTGGGCCGGCCGGGCCGCGTGCACCAGATCGACGTGACCCTGGCCGCGGACGCCGACCCCGCGGCCGCCGCGGACCGCCTGACCGCCGCCCTGGGGCCCGGAGTGCGGGTGCTCACGCCGGAGCAGCGCCGCCAGGACGCGTCCGGCCTGCTGGCGGCCTTCCGCCTGAACCTCACGGCGCTCAGCCTGATCAGTGTCTTCGTGGGGCTGTTCCTGGTGCTGACGGCGGTGCAGGCGGCGCTGGTGCGCCGACGCACCGAGTTCGGCGTGCTGCGCTCCCTGGGCGCCACGCCGCGGCAGGTGCTGGGGCTGATCGTGGTGGAGGCTGCGGCCGTGGGCCTGGTGGGCGTGGCGCTGGGCGTGCCCCTGGGCTGGTTGGCGGCGCTGCGCAACCTGGACTCGGTCAGCGGCACCCTGACCAGCATCTACGTGCTCGAGGGCATCGAGACCCTCACCCTGCCGCCCCGGGTGGTGCTGCTGGCGCTGGCCGTGGGGTTGGGCGGCGCGGTGGTCGGCGCCGGGGGGCCGGCGTTGGACATGGCGCGGCGGGACACCGGCGCGCTGCTGGCGCCGCTGAACCTGCACCGCCGCACCAGCGGCGCGGCCGCGCGCCTGGCGGCCGGCGCCCTGGTGCTGGCGGGCGCGGCCACGGCCTGGTTCCTGCTCGCGGGCCGCGGGCTGCGGACCGGCGGCTTCGTCTACGGCTTCGTGATGATGGTCAGCCTGCCGCTGGTGGTGCCCCTGGTGGTGCGCACGGTGACCGGGACGGTGCGGCCGCGGGGCCTGGGTTTCGCCCTCTCGCTGCGCAACCTGTCCGCCCGCCTGCAGACCACCAGCCTGGCGGTGGCCGCGCTGGCGGTGACGACCAGCATGCTGGTGGGCATCACCATCCTGATCGGCAGCTTCCGGGCCACGCTGGTGACCTGGCTGGACACCACCATCCGCGCGGACGTCTACGTCTCGACCCCCAGCTGGGTGCGGGCCGGCAACGACGCCTTCCTGGATCGGCCCCTGCTGGACGAGTTGGGCGCACAGCCCGGGGTACGCGCGGTGGAGGAGCAACGGCGCCTGCGGGTGCGCACCGCCGACGGGCGCCAGCTCGTGTGGCTCAACGGCGTCCGCTTCGCCGGCGTCGCTGGAGCCGAGCTGGCCGACCGCCTGCCCCTGGTCGGCGGCGTCCCCGACACGGTGGCCGCCCGGCTGGCCCGGGGCCAGGTGCTGATCGGCGAGCCGCTGGCCCGCAAGGGCGGCTACGCCCCCGGCGACACCCTGGTGCTGGCCGGGCCGGACGGACCGGTGCCGCTGCCGGTCGCGGGCGTGGCCTACGACTACACCAGCGAAGGGGGCACGGCGTTCGTGCTGATGCCCACGCTGGTGGCGGCCTTCGGTCCGACCGCTCCCAACAACGCGGCCCTGTTCCTGGACACCGGACGCGACGCGGACGCCTTCGCCGCGGACCTGGCCATCCGCTACGCCGGCCGTCCGCTCGTGTTCCGCAGCAACAGCACCCTGCGCCGGGAGGTCCTGGCCATCTTCGACCAGACCTTCGCCGTGACCCGCACCCTGCAGGCGATGGCCCTGCTGATCGCCGTCTGCGGCGTGTCGCTGACCCTGCTGATCCAGGCCCGCGAGCGCGCGGGCGAGCTGGCCCTGCTGCGCTCCCTGGGCGCCACCCGGCGTCAGGTCTTCGGCCTGTTCCTGGGCGAGGGCACGGCCATGGGCGCGCTGGGGGTGCTGCTGGGTCTGGGTGGCGGCGTCGGCCTGGCGGCCCTGCTGATCCTGGTGATCAACCGGGTGTGGTTCGGCTGGACCATCCAGCCCGCCTGGCCGGGCGGCGCCCTGCTGGGCCAGGCGGCCCTGGTGCTGGGCGCAGCAGCAGCCGCCGCGGTCTATCCCGCCCTGCGGGCGGGCCTGAGCGACGCCGGGCGCCTGACCCGGGACGACCTGTAGACGGATAGACGGAGGTAGGCCGATGCGCCGATTTTTGCTGCTGTGCTGCCTGGCCGCCGCGACCGCCGCCCTGGCCGACGAGGCCGGCTGGCGCCAGGCCGCGCCCGGACACAAGTGGTCGTTCCCCCGGGACCACCACGCCCACCCCGACTACCGGACCGAGTGGTGGTACGTGACCGGCCACCTGACCTGCGCCGACGATCCGGACGGCGAGCCCCTGGCCTTCCAGCAGACGTTCTTCCGCATCGGCCTGGCCCAGGAAGCCCCCGCCGACTCGGCCTCCGCCTGGGCCGCGCGCGACCTGGTGATGGGCCACGCGGCACTGGCCGATCCCGCCCGCAGCCGCCACGCCTTCAGCGAGGTCCTGTGGCGGGCCGTGCCTCTGCTGGGCGGGTTCGGCGCCCCGGGCGACAGCGTGCTGGCCTGGGCCCGGGCGCCCGCCGGCACCCCCGGACGCTGGTCCCTGGTCCTGGACGGGGACGCGTTCGTCCTGTCGGCCCGGGACGACCGGCACAGCCTGCGCTATGAGCTGCGCGCCGTGCCCACGAAACCGCTGGTGCTGCACGGCGACGGCGGCTTCAGCCCCAAGACCGCCGACGGCACGGCCGGCAGCCTCTACGCCAGCGCGACCCGGCTGGCCGTCGAGGGCACCGTGTGGCGGGACGGCGCACCGGTCCGGGTCCGCGGCCAGGCCTGGCTCGACCGGGAGATCTTCACCAGCACCCTGGCCGCCGACCAGACCGGCTGGGACTGGCTGAGCCTGCAGCTGGACGACGGCCGCGACCTGATGCTCTACCGCCTGCGCGGCCCGGGCGGGGGCACGGACTTCGCCCTGGGCACCCTCGTGGCGGCGGACGGCACCTCGGTCACCCTGCCGGCCGACGCCTGGACGTGGACGCCCGGCCGCGCCTGGACGAGCCCGCGCACCGGCGCGAAATATCCCGTGGCCTGGCGGCTGCAAGTGCCGGCGGCGGGGCTCGACCTGGAGCTGGAGGCGGTCATGGACGCCCAGGAGAACGTCTCCGGCCGCTCGGGGGTGCACTACTGGGAAGGCGCGGTGCGGGCGCGGACGCCGACCGGCACGGGCGCCGGGCGCGGCTTCGTCGAGCTGACCGGCTACGGCGAAGGCAGCCGGCCGCCGGTGTGAGGCGCCGGCCGGGCAACCGCGATCCGTCGCTCCGGCGCGGTGGCGTTCCGCCGCCGGCGCGGTACATTATGGGCCGTGCCCTTGCTCGTGCCAACCCGGAGGTCCGACCGTGAAGTTCGTGCTCATCGCCCTGGGTATCCTGACCGTGCTGGGCGTCGCCGTGGCCCTGCTGACCCTGCGCAGCGCCATGGCCGGCGGCGAGCAGACCGCACCGGCCGACCAGGCGGGCACCTTCTGGACGCTGAAATCCCGCACCCTCGGGGGCGACCCGGCGCCGCTGGCGGCCTGGCAGGGGCAGGTGGTGCTGGTGGTGAACGTGGCCAGCAAGTGCGGCCTGACGCCCCAGTACGAGGGGCTGGAGCAGCTCTACCGCGCCCGCCGGGACGAGGGCTTCGCGATCCTCGGGTTCCCCAGCAACGACTTCATGGGCCAGGAGCCCGGCACCCCCGCGGAGATCCGCGAGTTCTGCTCGACGAAGTTCGACGTGACCTTCCCGCTGCTGGCCAAGGTCGCGGTCAAGGGCGACGGCAAGGATCCGGTCTACGCCTGGCTGACGGCCGGCGGCCTGGAAGAGCCCACCTGGAATTTCACGAAGTACCTGGTGGGGCGCGACGGCAAGGTGATCGCCCGCTTCGGGCCGCGCACGGCGCCGGACGATCCCGGGCTGCTCGAGGCCATCGACCAGGCCCTCGCCGCGCCGCGCGGCTAGCCGGCCCGCTCCGCGGCGCCGGACCGCCCGCGGTAGACCGCCGACGCCACGACCAGCGCCACCGCGACCGCCACGTCGATCCCGCCCAGCACGCCCAGGCCCGCCGCGCTGTCGGCCCACACGCCCCTGAGCACGCGCATCAGCACGACCATGGTCAGGATGAAGGCCAGCAGCTGGGGCGGGTAGATCTGCCAGGGCCACTGCCTGCCGGTGGCCGTGCGCAGGCGCTGCACGTTGCGGACCATCCGCTTGCGCATCACGAAACGCGCCTTCGCCCAGCCGGCCAAGCCGGCCACGGGCACGATCAGGGCGAGCCACCAGGCGGGCAGGCCCAGCTCCAGGGCCCGGGCGAAGAGCCGGTACGAGGCGGGGACCAGGCTCACGGCCCCCACGATCAGCAGGGCCTGGGCCAACAGCAGCATGGTGCGGGAATCGAGCACGGCGTCCTGTTCCTGGGTCGAGGGGAATGCGTCCACGGGTCGCGACAAGATAAGCCCGCAGGCCCCGGGCACAAGCCCGGGCTGGGTGCCGCGGCTGGGCGTCCGCGGTGGGGGCCGGCCCGCGGCCGGCGCCGCCGCCGCTCAGGCGAAGCGGTCCGCGAGCCGGTGGATGAGGTAGCTGCTCTCGGCCAGGGCCTGGCCGGCGAAATCGCCGAAGAAGGCGCCGACCCGGCGGAACTCGGCGACGAAGCCCGCCTTGTCGTCGGTGCGCACCAGCTCGGCCAGGCGGCCGTGGTGCGCGAGCAGGTCCAGCAGCAGGGCGCGGCGCTCCTGGTCGGCGAAGACGATATCCGCGTAAAGCTCCGGGTTCTGGGCGAAGATGCGGCCGGTCATCATCAGCTCGGCCCGGTAGATGGGGCTGCTCAGCTCGAGCATGTCCTGCGGGCGCATGCCCCGCGCCGTCAGGAACGAGCCGTGCAGCAGGGCCAGGAAGTGGCGC
>JBHEPC010000268.1:0-4696 GCA_046260475.1 Candidatus Krumholzibacteriia bacterium
TCTTCGGGGCAGCGGTGGGCCGACCAGTCCACCTGGGTCTCGTTGCCCACGCAGACGGAGGTGACGAGGTCCGGGTAGGTGCCCGCCAGGGCGACGGCGGCCTCGATCTCCTGCCGGTTGGCGAGGGTGTCGTCCGGGGCGATCCACACCCCGAGCATCACCTGCACGTCCAGGGAGTCGGCGCGGATGATCTCCAGCAGGGTCGACGCGAACCCCGACGCGCCGTAGATGCGCACCAGGTTCCAGCGCGGCACCATCAGGGCCAGATCCTCGCGCAGCTGGGCCGCCGTCGGCTCGGCCCCGCCCGGCCGCTGCCCGTCCCGGTGCGGACCGTAGCAGATGGCGGCGCCCCGCCAGCGTCCGTCGCGCTCGGCCGTGTAGGGCCGCACCTGGAAACCGCGCGTCCCGTCGGCCGCCCCGCCCCCGCAGCCGGCCAGGACCAGCAGCAGCGCCGCCGCGGCCAGCTGGGGCCTGAGCGCGGACCGCCCGCTCACGTCTGCACTCCCGCGACCGGGGCGGACTTGCCCCGCCGCCGTTCCAGTTCGGCGCGCACCTCGGCGGCCCGGGCCTCGGTGATCGGATAGCGGGCCACCGTCAGGATGGCCACGAGTGACGTCAGCATGGGTACCCCCGCGTCGAAGAGCCGCAGCATGAGGATGGTCCGGGCGGTCTGGTGGCCCTCCCGCGCCACGTCGAAGCCCGTGGCGTTCAGCAGGTAGCCGCCCCCCGCGAGCGCCGCGGCCAGACCCAGCTTGACCATCCACCAGAAGATGGAGCCGAACATGCCCTCGCGCCGCTGGTGGGTCTGCAGCTCGTCGGTGTCCACCACGTCGGCGACCATCGACGGCACCAGGGTGAACAGGCCGCCCAACCCGAAGGCCATCAGCGGCGCCGGCAGCATCACCATCCAGGGGTGTTCGGGATTGTAGCAGACCCATTTCAGGCCGTAGCCCACCACCGACACCCCGATGGCGACGAAGAACGCCCGCCGCTTGCCGATCCGCGTGGCCAGCCAGGTGACGAAGACCACCACCGCGAAGGTGGCCGCCGCCCCCAGGGTGCCCGCCCAGCCGGCGTACTTGGCGCCGGCGGTCTGGTCGCCACCGGCCACGTAGTAGATGATCACGTAGAACTGGAACGACGAGATGAGGATGAAACCGTTGAACACCAGGAAGGTCGCCAGGCAGAGCTTCAGGAAGGGCCCGTTGCTCATGGTCACGCCGAAGCCCCGGAAGAACTCGCCCAGGTTGCGCTTCAGCCCCCCGGCCCGGATCGCCGCCGACGCCTCGGCCGCGGCCACCTTCTGCATCCGTTCGCGCAGGATCAGCCCCGGCAGGATGCCCAGCCCCATGGCGACCAGCGCGACCACCACCGCCAGCCCCGCCGCCCCGGACACCTGGTCGGGGAAGAAGCGGCCCGAGTTCATGATCCACAGGAACCAGGGCGAGACCACGTAGGCCAGCTGCCCGATGAAGTTCTGGGTGCCCATCAGCCGGGTGCGCTCGTGGTAGTCGGGCGTCAGCTCGTAGCCCAGCGCCACCCAGGGCGTGGCGAACACGGTGTAGCCCAGGTAGAAGAGGATCGAGCCGGCCAGGAACCACACGAAGTAGAAGGTCTCGCTGCGGCCCTCGGGCAGCTGCCACAGCAGCGCGAACAGCAGGCCCGCGGCCACCGCCCCCCCGACGATGTAGGGCCGCCGCCGGCCCCAGCGCGTGCGGGTGTTGTCGGAGATGAAGCCCATCAGCGGGTCGGTGAAGGCGTCCGTCAGCCGGGGCAGCGCCCCCAGCAGCCCCACCAGGGCCGGGTTCATGCCCAGGCCCAGGTTCAGGACGATCATCATGCCGCCGCTGGCGGCAGCCAGCAGGTTGTTGACGAACGCCCCGGCGCCGTAGGCGAGCCGGTGGGTCATCGGGACGCGGTCCTCGGGGGCGGTCCTGGCGGGGGGGGGGGGGGGCATCGGCTGACCCTTTCCGCAGCTCCAACGTGATGAATTCCAAGAGGCTACGTTTGTGCGGGGCCCGAACAAAGTACCCGAGAGCGGCGGGCCCCGTCAAGGGCATTCTAGGGGTTCGGGGCCTCTTTCGGAAATCCCTAAAAAGGACTTGATTCGGAAACCGAACATAGTTTAGAATTGCAGTACGGAGAGCCGCCTTGCCCTATGGTCCCGCCGGGGACCCCCATGGTGCGAGGATCGGACCCGGAATGTGTCCATCCTCCAGGTTTCCTGACGAGAGGTGCTATTATGAAAACTCGAGTTAACGTGTTCGTCGCAGCCGCGATCCTGGCCTGCCTGATCCCCGCTGCCGCCTTCGCCCTGACCCAGTACGCCGAGGACTTCGACGGCCTGAACGCCGCCGACACCAACGCCCTGGGCAACGCCGGCTGGCTGGTCTTCGCCAACGTCTTCGGGCCGGACATGACGTACTGGTACGGCTACGGCGTGTTCCCCGCCCCCAACGACGGCGCGGCCTTCAGCTCCATCGGCGTCGACGGCGCCAACCAGTTCCTGAACGTCTTCAACGACTACAACAACCTCAACCACGGCGACGGCACCAACGCCATCATCGAGTCCAACGTCTTCCAGGAGCAGACGATCGTCGCTGCCGACGTCGGCCAGACCTGGGTGTTCGGGTTCGACGCCATGATGAACAACGTCGAGGGCGCCTCCACCGCCGCGGCCTTCATCAAGACCCTGAACCCCGCCGCGGGCTACGCCACCACCAACTTCATCACCGCCGACATGACCTCGATCCCGGCCTCCTGGGGTTCGTACACCCTGCAGATCGTCATCGACGCGTCGCTGGTGGGCCAGCTCCTGCAGATCGGTTTCACGAACAACGCCAGCAACTACGAGGGCTCGGGCGTGTTCTACGACAACGTCACGTTCTCCATCGACGGGGCCATCCCGGCCGATCCCGCCACCTGGGGCGAGTTCAAGGCGCTGTTCCGGTAGGAGCGCGCGAGCTCGACGGAAAAAGAGCGAGGGGCCCGGCTTGGCCGGGCCCCTTTCTTCATGCCCGCTGGCGTGCGGGGGTCAGACCGCCGGCCCGGCCTCGCGGGCGGCGGCGAACCGGCCCAGGGTGCCGGCGGGCACGGCGATGCGGAGCACGGCGATGCGCCCGCTGCGGGCGAACAATTCGCCGCTCAGGTCGGCCGGCAACCGGTCCCCCTCCAGATCCTGCGCGCTGCCGTCGGTGAACTCGACCCGCACCCGGCCCGGGCCGTCCGTCCGCCCGCAGACCACCGGCACCTGGCAGAGGGTGAAGGCCACCGTCCCGGCCGCCAGCTCCAAATCCTGGTCCTGCCCGTCCGGGCCCAGGCAGCGGAACGTGCCGGCCGCCGGCAACAACTCGCGGGGTTCCAGCAGGTCCGGCACGAAGAGCACCGTCCCCGCCTCGACCCGGACCCCCAGCTCGCCCCGCCGGGTGAGGATCTCCTCCTTCACCTGGCCGGTCATGCCCGGCTGCTTGGCGCCGCCGCCGGCCGGGGTGTGGGAATAGGGGTCGGTGGGGAAGGCCCCGTACTGGGCCACGGTCCGTTCGTAGCCGAGGCCGGCGCGCACCCGGTAGTACATGGCCGCCAGGCCCTCCTGCTGCGCCGCCGGCGCGTCCGCCAGCTGGGCCTGGCGCAGGCGTTCCTGCACCGCCACCAGCAGCTTGGCCACCATGTGCCAGTAGGTGCAGCCCAGCCCCTCGTAGGCGAACATGACCCCCGAACGGCCGGTGTAGGCCCGATGCCCGAACACCGCCTCGAACACCGCGAGCACGGCGGTCCGGTCGCGGGCCGCGTCCTTGTGCCAGCGCGGCTGCCGGCCCACGGCATCCAGGGCGGCCGCCAGGTCGCGCTCACTCTGGAACGAGGCGTGGAAGCGCACCACGCCACCCGTGTCCCGGGCCACCAACGCGCCGTCGCCGCCCTCCAGCATCCGGCGCAGCAGCGGCACCGCCTCGATCCGGTCCTCCGGCACCGCATTGCGCGCGAGGAAGCCCGGCAGCTCGCGCTCGGGGTACAGCAGGAAGGAGTGGCGGTCGGCCCGGTACATGCGGCTGGCGTAGAGCGCGCGCAGCACCGCCAGGGCCTCCTCGGCGCCCAGGCAACCGGACCCGAGCACCGCCACCTGGCCCTCGAGCATCTCCTGCAGGTGGACGACCTCGACGCCACCGCCGTCGGCCGCGAACTCCAGCAGGTTGTAGGTGTGGTACAGGCCGTCGTCGCGGCGGTTGGCGGCGACGCTGCGGTCCACCCAGGCCAGGGCGTCGCGGCACAGGCTGCGCACCTTGTGGAGCGCCAGGGCGCGCCGTTCGCCCGGGCCGCGGTCGTAGACGGCGGCGCGGTAGGCGGAGAAGGCCTCGCCCAGGCGGTCCATGACGCCCAGGCGGTCGCGTCCCGCCAAAGGATGCGGCCCCAGCAGCGCCCGCTCCTCGGCCAGGATCGCGGCCACGCGCTCGCACCAGGCGGCGACCTCGGCCGAGACCGGCAGGGACGCGGGCGCGGCCCCGGTCACCGTGTCGGCCAGGAAGGTCAGGTACCGGCGCAGGTGGCAGAGGGTCACCACCGAGACGCCGCCCCCGGCCAGGGCGTTGTTGGCGTCGTTCCACTCCGGGCGCTGGGTGTTCATCCAGATCCCGGCGTCCGGAACCAGGTTCGAGAGCTTCGACAGGGCCGGCACCAGCAGCTTCTCCAGCAGGTTCACCTG
>JBHEPC010000299.1:0-5528 GCA_046260475.1 Candidatus Krumholzibacteriia bacterium
GACCGGGATCATTTCCACCAGCCGAAACTGCACCTAATTTGAATGCTGGCGATCGGGGCAGTGCCCGCATGGCGGATTCCGCGTCCCGGGAGAGCCCGCTCGCGAACAGAGCAGATATCGCCGTTATCAGAGGGGGAAAGATCATGCGCAACTTGTTACCGTTGTTCCTGACTCTCGCCGTGGCGCTCGCCGGCAGCGCAGCGGCCCAGTGTCCCAACGCCATCGACGTCTGGTCCACGACCTACGGCACCATGCTCGGGGGCCGTGCTTCCGAAGCGTGGTGCGGCGCGGACGGCTTCCCGATCCAGCCCGGCGTGCCGGGCAACACGCAGAACGCCCAGTCCTGGGACGGCGCCGCCCTCGGCACCCAGTGGCGGGCCTGGGACATGGAGATCGATCCCAACGGGGCCGTGCTGATCAACGATACGGTCGATGCCAACGGCAACGGTGCGCGCACCTACGCCACCGACTACACCGGCGGCCAGTTCTGGCTCTCCCGTGACCACACCTGGGCCGACGGTCTGGCCGACCTGACGGGCATGCTCCACGACTACCAGGTGGTCACCACCATCACCTACGTCGGCTTCAACCCCGTGGGGGCCACGTCGAACATCACGTTCACGGGCACGTTCGCCAACTGCCCCGACCTGAACGAGTGCGAGATCACCTTCACCATCGCCAACGCCATGCTCATCTGGAGCGCGGGCTCGGGGCTGCCCATGCCGGCCAACTACCCGCCGTTCCTGTGTGGCGCCAACCTGGGCGAGTTCTTCGACATCTGCTGCATCACCATGCAGATCAACTGCGCCGTGCCGGCGCAGGACGCGGTCTGGGGTACGCTGAAGGCGCTGTACCGCTGAGCCGTTTCCGGGGGGATGCGACCGCCCGGACGGTCGCGGAACGGGGACCCTCCTCGGCATCACCTGCCGGGGAGGGTCTTCATATGGGAACGCCCGCCGGCCCTGACGTCGAGCGGCCGCGACGGCCCGAGGAGCCTAGTCCAGCGCCTGCCCGAAGTCCGCCAGCAGGTCGTCGAGATTCTCGATGCCCACCGAGCAGCGGATCAGCGTCTCGGGGATGCCCAGCTCGGCGCGCTCGGCGGGCGTCAGCTCGACGTGGCTGGTCACCGCCGGCGGGCCGATCAGGGTGCCCACCGAGCCCAGGCTGGCCGCACGGTGGGCGTAGCGCAACCGGCCCACGAAGCGGGCCACGTCGTCCATGCCCCCGGGCAGGCTGAAGCTGACCAGCCCCCCGAAGCCGTCCATCTGCGCCTTGGCCACCTCGTGCCCGGGGTCGTCCTCCAGACCGGGGTGCCACACCTGGGCGACGGCCGGGTGGTCGCGCAGGAAGCGGGCCAGGCCGAGGGCGTTCTCGTTCTGCCGCAGCACGCGCAGCTCGAGGGTCTTCAGGCCGCGGATCAGCAGGTGGGCCACCGCGGGGGCCAGGCTGGCGCCGTTGATCTCCCGGAACTGGAAGATCGTGCGCACCAGGTCGCTGCGCCCGCAGACCACGCCCCCCATGGCGTCGGAGTGCCCGCCCAGGAACTTGGTGGCGCTGTGCAGGACCAGGTCGGCCCCCAGCGCCAGCGGGTGCTGGTTGATGGGCGTGGCGAAGGTGTTGTCCACCACGACCACCGCCCCGGCGGCGCGGCCGGCCGCGGCCAGTCGGGCGATGTCCAGCACCTTCAGCGTGGGGTTGGTGGGCGACTCGAGGTACAGCAGGTCGCAGCCCCGGCCCATGGCGGCCTCGAGCGCTTCGTGGTCGGTGGTGTCGCACAGCTCCACGTCCACGCCCCAGCGCGGCAGGAACTCGGTGAGGATGCGGCTGGTGCCGCCGTAGGAGTCGCGGATGCTGACCACCCGCCGCCCCGGCGCCAGCAGCGCGAAGAAGACGTTGCTGACCGCCGCCATGCCCGTGGCGAAGCTGGTGGCCGCCTCGGAATCCTCCAGGACCCGCATCTTCTGCTCGAAGACCTCGACCGTGGGGTTGGTATTGCGGCTGTAGATGTGGCCGGGGCGGCGTCCGGCGCCCACCTCGAGCCAGGTGTCCAGGTCCTCGAACCCGAAGGTCACGCTGTGGACCACCGGCACCTGCGTGGCGCCCTGCCAGCTCAGTTCCTCCTCGCCGCCCCAGACGGCGCGCGTGCCCGGACCCGGGGTCCGCTTCGGCTCGTTCATGCTTCGTCTCCGCTCCGGAAGAAGTCGTTCAGGACTCGCCGCAGTACGCCAGGGCGCTGCGGCGCAGGATCTCCGCCAGGTCGACCACCGAAGCGGCGTCGACCCATTCCACGGCGGTGTGCAGCCCCCCGCCGATCGGGCCGATGACCACCGTCTCGATGCCGGCCTCGCCCAGGAGGGCCGAGTCCTCCCACCAGCCGTGGCCGATCACCGCCGGCGCGGCGCCGCGCACCGCGGCCACGGCGTTGCGCACCGTGCCCACGATGGGGCGGGAAGGGTCGATCTCCCAGGCCGACCGCCAGAGCGCGGGCTCGAGGGTGGCGCTGAAGGCGCCGCCGGCGGCCGCCGCCGCGTCGAGCACGCCCTGCAGCGCGGCGCGCACCGACGCCTCGGTCTGGCCCGGCACGGTGCGGCACTCCACCTCGGCCACGCACTCGCCGGCGTAGATGAAGCGCTGCTGCCCGCCCCGCAGCAGCGGCACGTGCAGGCTGGGTGTCCCCAGCAGCGGGTGGCCGGGTTCGGCGGACCAGGCGGCCTGCAGCCCGTCCAGACCCGTCAGCACCCTGCCCATCAGCCGGTTGGCGTCCACGCCCAGATCCGGCCGCCCCCCGTGGGCGGTGCGGCCGGTCGTGGCCACCCGGAAGACGCCGAAGCCGCGGTGGGCCACGCACACGTCCAGGTCGCTGGGTTCCAGGACGATGGCCGCATCGGTGCGGTGGCGGCGCGCCACGTCCGCGCTGCCCACGCTCAGGCTCTCCTCGTCGGCGACGAAGGCCAGCACCAGGTCGCCCTGCAGCCGCGCGTTCGCGTCGGCCAGGGCCTTCGCCGCGCCCAGCACCGCCGCCAGGCCGCCCTTGGTGTCCTGCGCGCCGCGCCCGAGCACGCGTCCGTCGCGCAGCTCGCCGGCGAAAGGATCGACCATGCCCGCGGTGCCCACGGTGTCCATGTGCACGTTGAGCATCAGCGAGGGGCCGCCGCCGGCTCCCCGCCGCACCGCCACCACGTTGGGCCGGCCCGGCGCCGCGTCGTAGCGCTCGCAGGTCCAGCCGATCCGCCCCAGCACCGTCTCCAGGTGCTGCGCCAGCGGGCCCTCGCCCGGCGCCCCCGCCTCCAGGTCGGGATTGCGCGAATCGATGCGGACCAGGTCCTGCAGGGCGCCGATCGTGAACTCGCGGTCAACCCGGGCGAAAGCTCCGCTCATCTGGGCACAGGCTCCTTGCTGTCGGCGGGCGACGGCGCGGCGAAGAGGCATCCTAGCACGGGTCATTGTCTTGAAACTAACGGTACATGGGTTTGCGTGCACCCATAAACCAGATGAAAATCGTATGATATCGTGTATGATGCCCTTAGATCGCCCACCACCTCGCCGCCCAGAAGGAAAGGACCGCCCATGAACGCCCTGAATTCCGTGCTTCCGCCTTCCCGCCGCTGTCCGCGGGCGGCGGCCGCCCTTGTTGCGGCCGGCCTCTGCCTGGCCCTCGCGACCCCGGCAGCGGCAAAGATCGACCCCGAACGCATCAGCGACGACCTGACCAACTGGTACTACCTGTCCAACGTGACCGAGGCCCAGATCGTCAACCTGATCAACGCCGAGGACGCCCGCCTGATCGACATCGAGGTCTTCGACACGGCGCCCATCACCTTCACCGCCGCCTTCGTCCGCAACACCGGCACCTACGCCTCCGGCTGGTGGTGGTACTACGGGTTGACCGCGGCCGAGGTCGCCGTCCATCTCGACGCCAACAACGCCCGTCTGATCGACATCGAGCGCTACATCGACGACGGGGTCGAGCGCTTCGCGGTGATCATGGTGCCGAACGTCGGTCCCCAGGGCAAGGCCTGGTGGTGGTACTACGGCATCACCCCCACGGAGATCAGCGGTTACCTCGACGCCAACAACGGCCGCCTGACGGACATCGAGTCCTACGACACCGGCGCGGGCCGCCGCTACGCCGTGATCATGCTCGAGAACACCGGCGAGGACGCCGCGGGCTGGGCGTGGTACTACAACACCGACGTGACGACGGTCCAGGCCTCCATGGATGAGAACAACATGCGCCTCCTCGAGTTCGAGATGCGGAACCCGGCGACTCCGACCATGGACGCCATCCTGATCTCGAATTCCTACCAGACGCCGCAGACCTGGTGGTGGTACTACGGCGTCTCCTTCGACCAGATCGACGACCTCGCGGCGCAGGCCGGATCGCGGGTCGTGGACATCGACCGCTACGACGCGGGCGGCGGCACGTACCGCTACAACCTCGTGCTGTTGAACGACGCGACCTCCCTCACGGTCGACGTGGCGCAGATCCTCGACTGGGGCAACAACGGCGACACCGGCTGCTACCTGCGGGAGATCGGCGGACCGACCTACGCGTCGCTGCAGCCGGACTTCGGCTTCGAGCCGGCCAGTTCGATCAAGATCGCCCACCACCTGCACGCGATGAGGCAGGTGATGGCCGGCAACATCAGCCTGGCCACGCCGGTCAACTACTCGATCAACTACGACAACAGCTGCCCCCTCGGCGGCGCACCGACCACCACCCAGACTCTCCGCGAGACCCTGCGCCGGATGATGGTCAACTCGGACAACGCCGCGACCAAGGGCATCGCCGACCTCTACGGCTTCAATGCGATCACCGCGACGGCACAGACGGCCGGCGGCATGACCAGCAGCAGCGTGAACCACGAGCTCGGCTGCGGCAGCGAGGCACTCGCCGACCCCAACGTGCTGACCCTGAGCGACGCGGGCCGCCTGTTCGAGCGGGTCGAGACCGCCGTCGCCCTTTCGACCGCCATGCGCGACACCTTCTACACCCTGATGCAGAACCAGGGCACGGTCGCCCCCTGGTGGTTCACGACCGACCTGCGGGGCACCGTGGACGATGTCGCGGCCGGGCTGGGCCTCGGCAACTTCGCCGACAGCTACTGGGCGGCCGTCCGCACCGCCTGGAAGCCGGGCGGCTATACCCTAAGCGGCAAGGAGTACATCTCGGTCACCGGCATCGTCAGCCTGCCGGTGTGCTTCTCCTGGCCGCGCCTGGAGTACCGGGACTTCGTGTTCGGGGTCTTCGTCCACGCCGGGACCGACAACGCCGCCACCTTCGCCCGGGTGCAGGACGCGGCCCAGGCCCTGTTCGGGGGTGTGATCGCCGAGGCCATGCGCAGCTGCCCGACCAGCGTCCCGGGCGACGATCTGCCCGCCGTGGCCGGCCGCGTCCTGCAGAGCAACTTCCCCAATCCGTTCAATCCCAGCACCCGGATCGTGTTCGACCTCGAGCGCCCGTCCGCGGTGAGCCTCGCGGTCTACGACGTGTCCGGCCGCCGGATCGTGGACCTGCTCGACGACCG
>JBHEPC010000309.1:0-13270 GCA_046260475.1 Candidatus Krumholzibacteriia bacterium
CGGGAACGCCCGGCATTGACCTTTGACCTGCCGGGGGGGTGGGACTACTATCGTCGCAACCCCGCATACGCCGCGATCCGGACCCTCTTCCCACGCAAGGAGCGTTCATGGACGCCAAGGTGCTGCAGAACCATCTGCTCGAGCTGATCCGCCGCACGTCGGCCGAGCTGCCCACCGACGTGGTGCGCGCGGTCAAGGCGGGTCTGCGCCGGGAGAAGCAGGGCTCGTCCGCCCGCTACGCGCTGCAGGTCATCGACGACAACATCATCATGGCCAAGGACAAGTCGCAGCCCCTGTGCCAGGACACCGGCACCATCATCTGCTACGCCGACCTGCCGGCCTGGTGCAGCGAGACGAAGTTCCGCAAGGCCTACGAGGGGGCGGTGGTCGAGGCGACGCGGCGCGGCTACCTGCGGCAGAATTCCGTGGATTCCCTGACCGGGAAGAACTCGGGTAACAACCTGGGCCCCGGCAGCCCCCAGTACCACTTCCACCAGACGCCGAAGAAGTCCCTGACGGTGCGCATGATGCTCAAGGGCGGCGGCTGCGAGAACGTGGGCATCCAGTACAGCCTGCCGGACACCCGCCTGGGCGCGGGCCGCGACCTCGAGGGCGTGCGCAAATGCCTGCTGGACGCGGTGCTGCAGGCCCAGGGCAAGGGCTGCGGCCCGGGCATCCTGGGCGTCTGCGTCGGCGGGGACCGCGGGGCGGGCTACGTGGCGGCCAAGGAGGAGTTCTTCCGCGAGTTGGACGACACGAACGAGGACCCGCGCCTGGCGAAGCTGGAGAAGCGGATCATGAAGGAGGGCAACGGCCTGGGCATCGGGCCGATGGGCTTCGGCGGAGAGACGACGCTGCTGGGCGTCAAGATCACCCACCGCAACCGGCTGCCGGCCTCCTACTTCGTGTCCGTGGCGTACATGTGCTGGGCCTTCCGGCGCAACGGCTGCGTGCTCACCGAGGGCGGGAAGCTCTCGCGCTGGCTCTACGATTCCTAGGAGGCTCGCTCATGCTGCTGGAAGCTCCGTTCACCGAACAGAAGATCCGCGCCCTGAAGGTCGGCGACATGGTCGAGATCACCGGGCTGCTGTTCACCGGCCGCGACGCGGTCCACAAGTACCTGCACGACGGCGGCAAGCCGCCGGTCGACCTGACCGACAGCATCATCTACCATTGCGGTCCGGTGGTGGTCAAGGAGGGCGGCCAGTGGGTGGTCAAGGCCGCCGGTCCCACGACCAGCATCCGGGAGGAACCCTACCAGGGGCCCCTGATGGAGCAGTACAAGATCCGCGGCGTCATCGGCAAGGGCGGCATGGGCCCCAAGACGCTGCAGTACTGCCAGTCGGTGGGCGCGGTGTACCTGCACGCCATCGGCGGCGCGGCCCAGGTGCTGGCCGAGAGGGTGGTCGCGGTCGAGGGCGTGCACCTGGCCGAACAGTTCGGCTCGCCCGAAGCCATCTGGGAGTTCCGGGGCGATCGCTTCCCCGCCGTGGTGACCATGGACAGCCACGGCGGCTCCCTGCACGCCCAGGTGCTGGCCGAGTCCAGCGCGAAGCTCAAGAGCCTGCTGGGCTGAACCGATCCTCCGGCGGCCTGCCGCGCCTTGCCGCGGGGGCCGCCGTCGCCCGCATCCCGCGAAGGAGAGAGCTTGAACCAGGACGCCGCACCCGCCGCCTTGAGCCTGACGGGCCTGCTGAACATCCTCTACCGCGGCCGCCGGCTGGTGCTGCTGGCGGTGGCCGTGGGCCTCGTGGCCGGGTTGGGCTACAGCTTCCTGGTCTCGCCCCTGTACCGGGCCACGGCCCAGGTGCGGCCGGGCATCGTCTCCTACTCCGACCAGGGGGCGCCCATCCGCGAGTGGGCGCTGAAGGACATCGTGCGCTGGTTCCGCACGTTCCTGTACTGGGAGGATCTGCGGCAGCTGGAACCCTTCGCCCAGCGCAAGGGGCCGCCGCCCATCCTGGCCGACTACATCCCCGAGGGGCCCCAGTACCAGCAGGGGGGCGATGTCATCACCCTGACCTGCCTGGACGCCGACCCCCTGCAGGCGGTGGCGATCCTGCGCACGGCCATCGCCTCGTTCAACAGCCAGGCCAGCCAGGATTCGCTGGGCAGCACCATGCACCTGACCCGGGGCGGCGCGCGGGTGCGCATGGATAAGATCCGCAACGACATCGCCCAGATGGAGGCGGCGCGGGAGCGCACCCGCCTGGACATCGCCGCCCGCGAGCGGGCCCTGCAGCTGCTGGCGGCGGACGACCGGCGCCTGGCCCTGAGGATCGACAAGCTCGCGAGCGAGCGCGCGTGGCGCGACAGCGCCGTCGCGACCGTGGTGGCGGACGCCGCGGCGGCGCGGGCGCGCCTGGTCGAGGCCCAGGACCTGCTGCAGCGGGTGATGGCCGCCGAGGGCGGCGACGCGGCGGTGCCCCGGGGCGGGGACACCCCGAGCGATGTGCTGCTGGAGGTCATGCGCCGGGAGCAGGCCGGCCGCGTGGGCGACCTGCTGGACACCGTCGACCGCCTGTCCGGGCGCCTGGCCGCCGGCGAGGTGGCGGCCGACTCCCTGCGCCACCGGGTGCGGGCCATCGACCTGGAGATCGCCGGGCTGCGCCTGGAGCGCGAGGTGGACCTGGCCAAGGAGCAGGCGGACATCCGCCAGGAGATCGCCGACCTGGAGCTGGTGCTGGCCCGGGACCTGCCCCACCAGCAGGCGCAGTTCACAGCCGACCTCGAGGGCGAGCGGGTGCGCGTGGACCTGCTGACGCCCCTGGAGCAGATCGGGCGCATCACGGTGACCGACCGGCCGGTGCGGCCGCGCAAGCTGCGGGCGACGGCGATCCTGACCGGCCTGGGCCTGGCCAGCGGCATGTTCCTGGTGCTGTTCCGGGAGTACTATCGCCGCAACCGCGAGGCCCTCCTCGCGGCGGGGGACTGATGGGCCGAGCCCCGCTGCTGCGCTTCGTCCTGGTCACGCTGCCTTTGACCAACTCGGTCACCCTGCCGGTGGGCTTCCCCCTGAAGCTCTACGAGGTGGCCGGGGCGCTGGCCCTGGGGGCGCTGCTGCTGGGCGGGATGGTGGACCTGGGGCGGCGCGGGCGCGTCCCCGTCCTGTGGGGCGTGTTCTGGTTCGGCAGCCTCTTCGCCTCGGCCTGGGGTCTGGTGGCCCTGCTGGAGGCCGATCTCAGCATGCTGGAGTGGGCCCACGGGCGCTTCCACCCGCTGGCCAACACCGCCTTCCACTACGCCTACCTGGCCTTCGACATCGGCCTGATGGTGCTGGTGCTGCACGTGCTGGCCAGCGGCGGCCTGGACGAGCGCGGGTTCTGCCGCTGGTGGCTGTACGGCGCCGCCCTGGCGGTGGCCTACGGCGTGGCGCTGAACCTGGTGGTGGCCGCGGGGCTGCCCCCGGCGGTGCTGCTGCGCTGGGACGAGGTGCAGTTCATGACCGTGGCCGGCGTCCCGGTCGCCCGCACCGGGCCCTTCGAGGAGGGCAACTACTTCGGCTGGTACCTGCTGGCCTCCACGGCGCTGGCCGCCTGGGCGGCCCTGCGCTGGGGCGACCGCTTCTTCCGCCTGATGCTGCCGGTGCTGCTGGTGGGCGTGGTGATGACCGCGTCGCCGGCCGCCCTGCTGGGGGTGCTGGCGGTGCTGTTCTTCGCGGCCATGGACCGGCGGGTGCGGCCCGGGGCGAAACTGGCGGCGGTCGCGGGCGCCGGCGCGGTGCTGGTCTTCCTGACCGGGACCGGGCTGCTGCGCACCCTGGTTATCGACAAGTTCAGCCTGCTGCTCTTCGGCGGCGTGACCGATGTGACCAACGTCTCGCTGGTGCAGCGCCTGAACGAATCGTACCACGCCTGGCTGATGTTCCTGGACCACCCCTGGGGGGTGGGCATGGGCAACTTCGGCTACTTCTTCGGGCGCTACCCCGACCTCTACACCTGGATGGTCTCGGACTTCGCCAGCGTCAAGCGCATCGCCAACAACATCTACCTCGAGGTCCTGGCCGAGCACGGCGCGGTCATGGGGACGCTGTTCCTTTACCTGCTGTGGCGCCAGGGCCGGCGCCTGGTGCGGGCCCGGGAGCACCTCTTGGCCTTCGCCTACCTGCTGTGCTGCGGTTATTTCCTTGCGTTCCCCACCTTCCGCCTGGCCCTGGTCTGGGTGTTCTGGGGCCTGCTGGTGCACCTGGGCCGGGACGCGGCGCCGCGTTCCGGCGGCGGCGGGGCGGCCGCCGGCAGGCAGGCGCCGGTGTGAGGGGCCAGGCGGGGATCGTGCGCAACCTGGGGGTGCTGGCCGGGGCCCAGGCCACGGCCCAGCTGCTGAACCTGGCTGTCCTGGTCTTCCTGGCCCGCTACCTGGGCGACCGCTGGTTCGGCGTCGTGCAGGTGGGCGTGGCCGTGTCCGCCTACGCGCTGATCACCGCCGAGTGGGGCCTGCTGACTTTGGGCGTGCGGGAGCTGGCCCGCCAGGACGAGCCGGCCCGCGCCCGCCGCTACGCCGGCGAGCACCAGGGGCTGCTGGCGGTGCTCGCGGTGGTCGTGCTGGCGGCGGGCCTGCTGGTGCTGCCGCGGCTGCCCTTCTGGCGGGAGGACCCCGTCCTGTTCCTGCTCTACCTGGCGTTGGTGGTGCCCCAGGTCTTCGCCCACGAGTGGATCGGCATCGGCGCCGAGCGCATGGGCTGGGTGGGGCTGTCCCGCATCGCCGGCAGCGTGGTCTACGCGGCGGCGGTGCTGCTGCTGCTGCGGCCCCTGGACGGCGCCGGCGGCTGGCCGGCCTGGCGCTGGGTGCCGCTGTTCTACCTGGTCTCCTTTGCCGCGGGCCAGGCCGTGCTGGCGGTGCCGGTGCGGCGCTGGCTGGGGGGCTTCGTGTGGCCGCGGCGCGGTTCCCGGGCCGAGTGGACCCGGCGGCTGCGCGAGGCCGCGCCCATCGGCGCCTCCATCCTGGCCATGCGGGTGCTGGTCAACGGCGACCTGGTGCTGCTGGGGGTGCTGGCGGCTCCGGCCGTCGCCGGGCAGTACGCGGCGCCGGCCAAGGTCGGCTACCTGCTGGTCGTCGCCATGGAGGTGCTGTGGAAGGCCCTGCTGCCGCGGCTGTCCCGGCTGGCCGCCGCGCCGGGCGGGGCCTTCGCCGCCCGCTTCCGCCTCTACTTCGGGATCGTCCTGGTGGCGATCGCGCCGGTGGCCGTGGGCGGCGTCGTCCTGGGCCGGGACCTGGTGACGCTGGTCTTCGGCGACCAGTACGCGGCGGGCGGCCCGGTCCTGCAGGTGCTGGCCGTCAGCTACAGCCTGCTGGCGGTGGGCTGGTTCCTGGGCAACTCGCTGCTGGCGGCCGACCGCCAGCGGGAGTTCTTTCCGCCCCTGCTGGCGGGCGCGGTGCTGGTGGTGGTCCTGGGGACGATCCTGATCCCCCGGCACGGGGCGCTGGGGGCGGCCTGGGCGGTGCTGGCGGCCCACGCCCTGCTGCTGGTGCTGACGGCCCGGCGCTGCCGGTCCTGGTTCGGCCGGGACCTGGCGGGCGCCGGCTGGGCGGCCGCGGCGGGCGCGGGGGCGTTGGCCGCCGCCTGGGCGGCGACCGCGGCCCTGCCGTTCGTGCCGCGGGCCGGGGTGTGCGCCGCTGCCTACCTGGCGGCCGCGGCCTGGCCCCTGCGGCGCTGGCTAGCCCGGCGCCGCGATGCCTGATTGCCAACGCCGGCCCCCTGTGGCACAGTGCCCGGGCCGCGGCGCTTCGGCGCCGGCGGACGGCGCCACCAAAGAGGAAAAGAGGAAAGGACCGACCATGCGCAGGATCGTGATCACGATGGCGGCCGGGGCCGCCCTGCTGGGCCTGCTGCTGGCCGGCTGCGGCCGGCAGGAGCCGCGCACGGCCTGGATCGAGCTGGAGCCGGGCCTGGCCTACGTGGACTCGGCCCTCGGCGATGGCGAACTCGTCGGCGACGACGACTTCGTCGAGGTCCACTACACCGGCTGGTACGAGGCCGACGACGACGACCTGTTCGCCACCGAGGGCGACTCCCTGGTCAAGTTCGACAGTTCCTACGACCGCGGTGAGCCCATCGCCACCCCGCTGGGCCGCGGCCGCGTCATCGCCGGCTGGGAGAAGGGCCTGCCGGGCATGGCGGTCGGCGGCAAGCGCGTGCTGCGCATCGGGCCGGACCTGGCCTACGGGGCCCAGGGGCGCCCGGGCTTCATCCCCGGCGGCGCCACCCTCGTGTTCGAGGTCCAGATCGTGGGCAAGCCGCAGGTGCAGCTGACGGTCACCGAGCAGGGCGACGGCCCCGTCGCCGCGGTGGGGGACCGCCTGAGCGTCCACTACACCGGCTGGCTGTGGGAAAACGAACAGAAGGGCGCCGAGTTCGACTCCTCCATCGCCCGCGGGCGCCCCTACCAGTTCACCCTGGGGGCCGGCACCGTGATCCAGGGCTGGGACTTCGGGCTGACGGGCCTGGCCGAGGGCACCAAGGCGCAGCTGATCATCCCGCCGTCCATGGGCTACGGCGCGCGCGGCTCCGGCGGCGTGATCCCGCCGGGGGCGACCCTCTATTTCGACATCGAGCTCGTGGCCGTCGAGAAACCATGAGCGGATGCGGGTTGCATCTTCTTGCAACTGCTGTTACCATGCGTCCGCTTCCAGGCAGACGCCTCCGGCCGCGGGGCGTCTGCCTTTTGTGGGCCCACAGCGGCCGCGAATCATTTCCCAAGCAGGAGGAAAGGCGTTGATCTACCTCATCCCCGCCGCCGGCGTGCTGGCGCTGGTGTTTGCCGCGTTCAAGGCCAACTGGGTCAAGGGCCAGGACGCCGGCGACGAGAAGATGCGGACCATCGCGAGCCACATCCACGAGGGGGCCATGGCCTTCCTCAACCGCGAGTACCGGGTCCTGTCGGTCTTCGTGGTGGTCGTGGCCGTCCTGCTGGCCGTGGGCAACGCCAAGGTGGCCAGCAGCCACGCCCTGATCGGCCTGTCGTTCGTCGTGGGCGCCCTGGCCTCGGGCGCGGCGGGCTTCTTCGGCATGCAGATCGCCACCCTGGCCAACGTGCGCACCACCCAGGCCGCCCGCACGGGCCTGAACCCGGCGCTGGCGGTGGCTTTCAGCGGCGGCGCGGTGATGGGCATGGTCGTGGTCGGGCTGGGCGTGCTGGGCCTCAGCGGGCTCTACATCCTCTACAGCCGGGTCTTCGGCGAGGCCTGGGGCCTCGAGCGCCTGCTGCAGGTGCTGTCGGGCTTCTCCCTGGGCGCCAGCTCCATCGCCCTGTTCGCCCGCGTGGGCGGCGGCATCTACACCAAGGCCGCGGACGTGGGCGCCGACCTGGTGGGCAAGGTCGAGGCCGGCATCCCCGAGGACGACCCGCGCAACCCCGCGGTGATCGCCGACAACGTGGGCGACAACGTGGGCGACGTGGCCGGCATGGGCGCGGACCTCTTCGAGAGCTACGTGGGCTCCATCGTGGGCTCGATGATCCTGGGCGCCACCTTCCTGGTCGCTCCCGGCCAGATCAACCTGCAGGCGGTGATGCTGCCGCTGGTGCTGGCCGCCTTCGGCATCGTCGTCTCCATCGCGGGCACCTTCTTCGTGCGGGTCCGCGAGGGCGGCAACCCCCAGACGGCCCTGAACATCGGCACCTTCGGCGCCGGCGCCATCATGGTGGTCGTCTCCTGGTTCGTCATCCAGCAGATGCTGACCGAGGGCGCGACGGGCGTGTTCCTGGCCACGGTCTTCGGCCTGGCGGGCGGCATCGCCATCGGCGTGATCACCGAGTACTACACCGCCGAGGACAAGAAGCCGGCCCGGGGGATCGCCAAGCAGAGCGAGACCGGCGCCGCGACCAACATCATCGCCGGCCTGGGCCTGGGCATGCAGTCGACGGCCCTGCCCATCGTCGTGCTGGGCATCGTGATCCTGGTGGCCTTCAAGTACGCCGGCCTGTACGGCATCGGCATCGCCGCGCTGGGCATGCTCTCGACCACGGGCATCCAGCTGGCGGTCGACGCCTACGGGCCCATCGCCGACAACGCCGGCGGCATCAGCGAGATGGCCGGCCTGGGCAAGGAGGTCCGGGAGCGCACCGACAAGCTGGACGCGGTCGGCAACACCACCGCGGCCATCGGCAAGGGCTTCGCCATCGGTTCGGCGGCGCTGACGGCCCTGGCCATGTTCAGCGCCTACCAGCACATCGTGGGCCTGGAGACCATCAACCTGCTGGTGCCGACGGTGCTGGTGGGCCTGTTCCTCGGCGCCATGCTGCCGTACCTGTTCTCCAGCCTCGCCATGGACGCCGTGGGCCGCGCGGCCTTCTCGATGATCGAGGAGGTGCGCCGCCAGTTCCGGGAGATCCCCGGCCTGATGGAGGGCACCGGCGTCGCGGACTTCCGGCGCTGCGTGGACATCTCCACCGCCGCGGCGATCAAGGCGATGGTCCTGCCCGGGCTGATCGCCGTCACCGCCCCCGTCGCCGTCGGCTTCCTGGGCGGCACCGAGATGCTGGGCGGCCTGCTGGCGGGCGTCACCGCGAGCGGCGTGCTGCTGGCCCTGTTCCAGTCCAACGCCGGCGGCGCCTGGGACAACGCCAAGAAGCACATCGAGGCGGGGAATTTCGGCGGCAAGGGCAGCGATGCCCACAAGGCCGCCGTCGTCGGCGACACCGTGGGCGATCCGTTCAAGGACACCTCCGGCCCCAGCCTGAACATCCTGATCAAGCTGATGTCCGTCATCAGCGTCGTGATCGCGCCGCTGCTGATCCGCTAGGTTCAGTCCGCCAAAGGATGACGCCATGACCGCCCCGCAGCTCTCCGCCCATTTCGCCGGTCGCCGCCCGTCGGTGATCCGCCTGGCCCAGATCGAGTTCGCCCAGCGCCGGGACGGGACCGAGGCCCTCAACGTGGCCATCGGCAACGTGTCTTTGCCCATGCACCCGGCCATGCAGGCGCGCCTGCGCGGCCTGGGCGAGGCGCCCAGCCCCTTCGCCGACGGCGTGGTCAAGTACACCGCGACCGTGGGCCTGGAGGAGACCGGCGCGGCCTTCCTGAACGTCATCGCCGCCAGCGGCTGCGCCACCGACGGGCTGCACGCCCAGGTCACCGACGGCGGCAGCCAGGCCATGGAACTGGTCGTCGTCGGCTGCTGCGGGCCGGCCGGCAGCGACGAGCGGCCGCTGCTGCTGATCGACGCGGCCTACACCAACTACAAGGCCTTCGCCGAGCGCCTGGGCCGGCGCACCGTCTCCATCACCCGCACCCTGGGCACCGACGGGCGCTTCTCGCTGCCGTCGCTGCCGGAGATCGAGCAGGCGATCACCGCGCACCGCCCCGGCGCCATGGTGGTCATCCCCTACGACAATCCCACGGGCCAGCTCTACACGCGCGACCAGCTGGCGGCGCTGGCGCGCCTGTGCGTCGAGCACGGCATGTGGCTGGTTTGCGACGAGGCCTACCGCGAGCTGCACTACGTGGACCGGCCCGCGGTCAGCGTGTGGAGCCTGACCGAGGACGAGGTGCCGGGCATCACCGGCCGCCGCCTCGGCATCGAGACCGCCAGCAAGGTCTGGAACGCCTGCGGCCTGCGCATCGGGGCGCTGGTGACCGACAACGAGGAATTCCACGCCCGGGCCGTGGCCGAGAACACCGCCTCCCTGTGCCCCAACGCCATCGGCCAGTGGATCTTCGGCGCCCTCGCGCACGAGACCCATGCGGACCTGCAGGCCTGGTTCGCGCGCCAGCGGGATTACTACCGGGGGATGCTGACGGGCCTGGGCGTGCGCCTGCGCGAGCTGCTGCCGGGGATCATCGTCTCCCGCCCGGACGCGGCCATCTACTCGGTGGTGGACGTGAGGGAGATCGTCCCGGCGGATTTCGACGCCCTGCCGTTCGTCCTGCGCTGCGCGCGCACAGGCCGGGTCGACATGGACGGCAAGCCCATGACCCTGCTCACCGCGCCCATGGCCGGGTTCTACAGCGTGCCCGAGGGCGAGCCCAACCCCGGCCGTACCCAGCTGCGCATCGCCTACGTGCATCCGCCGGAGCGCATGGCCCTGGTGCCGACGCTGCTGGCGGAGCTCCTGCAGCCGGAGCTGCGCGCCTAGCCGCCGGCGGCGCGGGCGGCCCGCAGGAAGTCCGCCGCGGCGGCCGTGGTCAAGGGGTCCTCGACCAGGGCGGCCGCCACCTCGGGCCCGCAGGTGAAGGTGTCCAAACCCGCCGCCGCCAGGTCGACCACCCGGTCGGCGCCGCGCAGGCTGGCCGCCAGCAGGCGCAGGCCGCCGGGCCGGGCCAGCGCCTGCATGCGCAGCAGCACCGCGCGCCCGTCGCGCCCCGCGTCCTCCAGCCGGCCCAGGTAGGGGGCGGCATAGGCGGCCCCCAGGCCCGCGGCCGCCAGCACCTGACCCTCGGCGTAGACCGCCGTCAGGGTCACCCGCACCCCGGCGGCCACGAGGCGGCCGGCGGCGGCGAAGCCGGCGGCGGTCGCGGGCACCTTGACCGCCACGGCGAGCCCACGGTCCACCGCCGCCAGCTCCTGGCCCCGGCCCGCCAGTTCGTCGGCGTCCTCGCCCCAGGTCTGCAGGTGGATCTCCCGGGCTCCCAGGTCGGCCGCGGCGCCGGCCAGCCGCGCCAGGTTGGCCACGGTGCAGGCCTCGCCCGCCCGCCCCAGCAGCAGCGGGTTGGTGGTCACCCCGAACAGGAACCCCAGCGGCAGCAGGCGCGCCCAGGCGCCGGTGTCGGCAGTGTCCAGGAACAGGCGCAGGGGGCGGGCGGCGTCAGGGTCGGGCATGGCGCGGGTCCTTTGCGGTGGCGGCCTCAGCCGAACAGGTTGAGCTGGCCCCGGCGGTCGTCCTCCACCGGTTCGAGGCAGGCGGGCTCGTCGAAGGCGGGGTTGCCCACCCGCGCGGTGACCGGGTGGGCCAGCAGCAGGTCCGCCGGGGCGGGCCTCAGCAGCGCGGCGACCGCCTCCTGCTGCGCCTCGTCCAGGGAGAACCACAGCCGCCAGTCCCCTTCCGGGACGATCACCGGCATGCGGTGGTGCAGGGGCCTGACCACGCCGTTGGCCGCCGTGGTCAGGATCGAGCAGGTCTCCAGCACCTGGCCGCCCGGATACTCCCACCGTTCCCAGATCCCCGCCAGGGCGAAGACGTCCCGGTCGCGCCGGCGGATCAGGAAGGGCTGGCTGCCGCCGTCCCGCCGCTGCCACTCGTAGAAGCCGTTGACGGGCACGAGGCAGCGGCGGCGCGCGAAGGCCTCGCGGAAGGCCCGCTTCTCGTGCACGGTCTCGCTGCGGGCGTTGATCAGCTTGGGGCCGCCGGCCGGATCCCGGCTCCAGGGCGGGACCAGGCCCCAGCGGAAGGTGCGCAGCAGCCGACCCTCGCTGCGGGGGTTGGGCACCACCGCGGCCACGTCCTGGCCGGGGGCGATGTTGTAGCGGGGCACGAGGTCCGGCACCACGTCCAGGTAGAAGCGCTCGGCCAGGACGTGGGGGGCTGCGGTCAGGTTGATGCGGCCGCACATGGCATCGGCTCCGGCGGGCTGCGGGTCTGGGCCGCGGTCGGGGCCGTGGCCGGCGCAGGCACGGCAGGCATGATAAGGCCCCGGCGGGCCGGCGGCCAGGCCGCGGCGGGCCACACCCGCGGTGCGGGCTAGGTGCCGACCAGGAGCTGCTCGATCATCGGCTGGCCGTCGCCGTCGGCCAGGTCCAGCTCGAGCTGCCGCTCGGGCGGGATCTCGTTGCCGGCGGCGTCGTGGGTCAGGCGCACCCGGGGTTGGTCGATCAGGCGGCCCGCCGCCGTGACCACCGCCCGGTGGCCGCCCGAGAGCACCACCTGGCTGCCGGGCGGGAACAGCCCCACGGCGTCGCGCAGGGCCGTGACGGCCAGGGGCGAGTAGGCCGCACGGTCCTTGAGGATGATCTCCCAGGCGTCGCGCGGGGTCAGGGCCCGCTTGTAGGGGCGCACGGCGGTCAGGGCCTCGAAGACGTCGCAGACGTGCACCAGCTGCGTCAGTTCGCTCACGTACCCGCCGTGGGGCATCTTCGGGTAGCCGCCGCCGTCGTGCCGCCGGTGGTGGCCCCAGGCCGTGGCCACGGCCAGGGTGCCCGCGTCGCGGGTCTCCAGGAGCATCGCCGCGCCGATCGCCGGGTGGGTCTCGATGACGCGGCGCTCCTCCTGGTCCAGCTTGCCGGGCTTGAAGAGGATCTCCTGGGGGATCTTGCCCTTGCCCACGTCGTGCAGCAGGGCCGCCGCGGCCAGTTCCGTCAGCGCGTCCGGCGGCATGCCCGCGCGCCGCCCGGTCAGCACCGACAGCATCGCCACGCGCACCGAATGGCCGACGGTGTAGCTGTCGAAGTCGGGGTAGCGGACCAGGCTCATGATGTCGGCGATGTTGCCGGTGGCGGCAGCCACAAGGGCCTCGCCCGCGGTGCGGGCCTCGGACATGTCCAGCGCCCGGCCCAGCTGCGCGTTCTGGTGGGCGTGCTCCACGGTGTCGAACATCGACCGGAAGACCGGGATCAGCTCGGCCAGATTCGGGACGGCCTCGTCGTCGTCGGTCCGTTGCAGGTTGTTCTCGTTGTAGATCGGCACCAGGTCGACGTGGTCGATACCCGCTTCCGCCAGCAGACGGGCCGCCTCTGCGAGGTCGGCGCAGGGCGTGGTCGTCCGGGCGGCCAGGGCGAAGAAGGCCTGCAGCTCGGCCGGCTCCAGGCGCGGGTCGAACTCGAAGCCGCCGCAGCACAGCTGTTCGGCGAAGCGGGTCAGGCGGCTGCCCACGATGCTCGGCCCCACCAGGTACCTGCCGTCGTGGATCAGCTTCTGCCCGGTGACGCCCAGCCGGAAGCTCGTATGCTCCCCCTCTGCCAGCAACTGCCGCAGCAACGTCGTGAAGTCGCGGGCGGCGGCCACCACGTTGGGGTGGTCGTCGAAGTACATGCGGCAATGGCTGATGCCGCGGGCCAGGACGGTGGCCAGGTCGGTGAAACTAGTGCCCATCGGCCGGCGTCCTTTCGTTCTGCAGCGCGAGCGCCGTCCTGGCGGCCACCCGGCATGGTTTGGGCCAGGACCGCAGCACCAGCAGGCGACGCTCGCCGCGCACGCGCGCCAGCAGCCGTCGGCTCGAGGCCGGGCTCCATTGGCCCAGCACCAGCAGGGCCACCGGGACCCAGGCCTGCCCGCGGGCGCCGGGCGCCAGCTGCTCGACGGCGTTCTGGACGGCGTCCAGCAGCACCCGCGGCGGCGCCGGCCCGTCGTCCGCCTGGGCGTGGACGAGGACGGCGTCGTAGAGGTCCCGCAACTCCCGG
>JBHEPC010000344.1:0-4292 GCA_046260475.1 Candidatus Krumholzibacteriia bacterium
GTGTGCCGGCGATGGCCACGTAGGTGATGTCCGGTTCGGTCAGCAGGTCGTCCCGCACCTTCTCGACCAGCTCCTTGATGGTGCGCTCGGGCACGTCGCCGTAGACGACCACGTCGATCACCTGCTGCCGCGGCTCGACCAGGGTGACGATGGGCTTCTCGGTTTCCGCGGGGAAGGTGACGATGCGGTCCACCTCGGACTTCACGTCGTCCAGGGCCTTGCGCTTGTCGGTGCCGCGGTCCAGTTCGATGGTCACCGTGCCCACGCCCTCGACGGCCGCCGAGGTGATCTGCTTGATGCCGTCGACCCCCTGCACCGCCTCCTCGACGCGGATGCACACCGCCTCCTCGACCTCGGCCGGGGTGGCGCCCAGGTAGGGGACGGTGACGGTGATCATGTCCATGGTGATTTCGGGGAACACCTCCTGCTTGATGTTCGCCGCGCTCAGCAGGCCGGCGGCCATGATCGTGACCATCAGCAGGTTCGCCGCGACGTGGTTGGTGGAGAACCAGCGGATCAGGCCGTTCATCGGTCACCGTCCTTCGCCGCGGCGGCGGTGCCTGAGTCCGCGGCGGCCGCCGCGGGGACCGCCCCGCCGGCCGCGGGCTCGCCCTCCACCCGCACCGGCAGGCCGTCGGTCACGTACTGCAGGTTGCTGACGCAGACCCGCTCGCCGGCGGCCAGGCCGGCCGTGAGCACCGCCTGCTCGACCCCGGCCCGGGCCACCTGGACCGCGCGGATCCGCAGCCGCTGCTGGTCGTCCACCACCCAGACCAGGTCGCCCGGACGCAGCGCCGAGCGGGGGATCACCACCGCGCCCGCCGGCGCCGGGGCCGTGAACTCGACCTCGACGAACATACCCTCGACCAGGGCGGGACGATCGCCCTCGCGGCGGTACGGGTCCGGGATCTCCACCACCACCGGCACCTGGCGGCTGTGGTCGTCCACCGCGCCGCCCAGGCGCACGGCCCGGCCCGGCCACCGGTGCCGGGCGACGGCGAATTCGGAGGTCACGGTCACGGGCACGCCGCCGTCGCCCTGCTGCCCGACCCCGATCCAGGCCAGGTCCGCGTCGGCCACGGGCACCGTCACCTCGGCCAGGTCCGTGGCGTAGACGCTGCCCAGGGTTACGCCGGCGGCCACGAAGTCGCCCTCGTCCACGTCCGCGCGCAGGACGCGGCCGTCGAAGGGCGCGCGCATGGTGCAGCGCTCCAGGTTCACCTCGGCCTGGCGCAGGGCGGCCTCGGCCGCCTCCAGACCGGCGCGGGCCAGGTTCAGCTGCGGCAGGCGCAGCACCAGGTCGCCGGGGGCGGTGTCCTCGTCGGTGCCCAGGCCCCGGGCGCCCAGGCTGTCCCACTCCCGGCGGGCCACCAGGACCTCCTCCTCGGCCTGGGCCAGGGTGACCTGGGCTTGGGCCACGTTGGCGCGGGCCTGGGCGGCGGCCAGGGCGTAGTCGGTCCGGTCGATGCGCAGCAGCACCTCGCCCGCGGTGATGTAGGCGCCGGGCTCCAGGCGGGGCGACTTCTCCACGATGCGGCCGCGCACCTCGGGCACGAGGTCGACCGAGCGCTTGGCCTTGACCGAGCCGAAGCCGCGCACCCGCACGGGCTCGCTGTCCGGCTGCACCACGTGCACCGCCACCACCGGCCGCGACGGCGGCGGCGCCTGGCGCTCGGGCCGGCGGGCGGTCTTGATCAGGACGACGGTGACCACGAGGGCGACGACGAGGATGGCCGCCGCGGCGAGCAGGTTGCGCAGGGTCTTGGGCGTCACGGACGGTCTCCTTGGCTGGCGGCGGCGTGGGGGCCCGGCGCGGCGGCGGCGGGAGCGGTCTCCCACGGCCCGCCCAGGGCCTGGATCAGATCGACGCGGGCGGCGCGGCGCTCGCGCCGGGTCGCAAGCAGGCTGCTCTCGGCGGTGAACAGCCGCCGCTGGGCCTCCAGGGTGGTCAGCAGGCCGTCCAGGCCGCGGCGGTAGCGCTCCTGGGCCAGCTCGACGGCGCGGCGGGCGCGGTCCACCGACTCGGCCAGGTGGCGCTCGCGCTCCTGCTGGTGCAGGTCCCGGTCCAGCGCGTTCTCCACCTCGGCGAAGGCCTGCAGCACGGCGCCCCGGTAGGCGGCCACCGCCTCGCGGGCGCGGGCCTCGGCGGCGCGCACCTGGCTGGTGGTGGCCCCGCGGTTCAGCAGCGGCATCACCAGGTTGCCCACCAGGGACCAGGCGTCGCTGCCCGCGGTGAACAGGTCGCCCAACTCGCGGGAGCGCGAGCCGCCGTCGCCGGTCAGGCTGATGCGGGGGTAGAGGGCGGCCTTGGCCTGCCCGATGCGCGCCACCGCCGCAGCGAGGCTGGCCTCGGCCGCCAGCAGGTCCGGGCGCCGGTCCAGCAGCGCCGACGGCAGGCCGGCGGGCACGGGGGCCAGCGGCTCGGGCATGGCGGGCGCGGGTCCGGCCGCGCCCGGCGCCGCAACCTGCAGCGTGCCGGCGGGGTAGCGCCCGGCCAGGACCTCCATGGTGCGGCGCGCGGCGGCCAGCTGCTGCCGGAACTGGGGCAGCTGGGCCCGGGCCGCGGCCAGGTTCTGCCCGGCCAGGTGCACATCCAGCGGCCCCACCAGGCCGCTGCGGTAACGATCCTGCACCGCGACCAGGCTGGTCGCGTAGCTGGCCACAGTGCGCTCGGTCAGGGCCACCTGCAGCTCCAGCTCGCGGATCACGAGCCAGGTGCGCACCACGTCGCCCACCAGCGCCTGGGCCACGGCGCGGCGGTTCTGCTCGCCGGCCAGGAGGGTGGCCAGCGCGGCCTGCTTGCCCCGGGACAGGCGGCCCCACAGGTCCAGCTCCCAGCGGGCGGTCGCCGTGGCGGCGAAGGTGTTGCTGTACAAATGGCCGAACCGCAGCACGGTCTCGCTGGTCTTGCTGCGGGAGGCCGTGCCCCCCACCTCGAGGCTGGGCCAGCGGGCCGACTCCGCGCCCGTGACCCCGGCGCGGGCCTCCAGCACGCGGGCGGCCGCCTGTTCGAGGCGGTGGTTGTGGGCCAGGGCATCCTCGACCAGCCGGTCCAGGGTGGGGTCGCCGAAGGCCGCCCACCAGCGCCAGGCCACGCCGCCGGCGGTGTCGCCCAGGGCGGCGGCCGTGGCCAGGCTGTCCGGCGCTGCGTCCGCGGCGGGGTTCACCCAGCCCGGGGGCAGGGGAGTCTCCAGGCCGGGGCGCACGTAGTCGGGGCCCACGGCGCAGCCGGCCAGCAGGCCCGCAAGCGCCGGGAACGCGAGGAGCAGCAGCAGCGGGGTGACCCGCGTCATGGCGTGACCTCCGGGTGCAGGCCGTCGATGGCGGCCACGGAGAAGCGGGTGATGTGGTCGGTGGCGCAGGCGACGTAGGTCTCGACGGGTTCGGCCAGCACGGGGAAGGCGAGGGCCATGAAGGCGCGCACCTCGTCCCCCTCGGGCAGGCTCTCCCATTTCAGGCGCCGCATGATGAAGTGGTGGACCTGCCCCACGATGCTGGCGATGAGCCAGTTCACCTCGTCCTGGCGCAGCGCCGGGCGGGCCTTGCGCATGGCGTCGGAGAAGGCGGCGAACACGGGGGCGATCATGTCCTTGAAGACGGCGGCGTGGCGGGCGTCGCCGCAGGCGTGCATCTCGCGGGCGATGACGGCCATCACGCCGCTGCCCTCGCGGTCGGCCAGGGCCCCCTGCAGGTAGGCGCCCACGATGGCCCGGACGATGGCGTCCAGGGGCGGCCGCGCGCCGCCGGCGGCCACCGCGCCGGCCAGCGAGTCCAGCGTCCGGTCCCGCTGGGCCAGGAACCGCCGCCGCACCACCTCGGCGAAGAGGTTGTCCTTGCCCTGGAAGTGGGAGTTCATCGCCGCCGTGTTGACGCCGGCGGCGGCCGCCAGCTCGCGGACGGACACCTCGTCGAAGCGCTTTTCGGCGAAGAGCCGCTCGGCCGCGTCCAGGAGGCGGACCTTGGTGGTCTGGAGATCGTCGGTCATGGGGGCCCCCGGTGCCGGGTGTGTTCAAACGATTGTTTGATTCGGTAAATTAAAACTACTGTTTGTCTCTCGCAAGCGGAAAACGGCCACGGCGGCCACATCATTGCAAATCATTGGCGTTCATGGAACAAGCGATGGCACGACGCGCACAGGGTGACCAGGTTCGCGGGCTCGTGGGTGCCGCCACGGGCGCGCGGCGTGCGGTGGTGGACTTCCAGGAAGCGTGTGCGGCTGCAGCCGGGCCCCTGGCAGCGGTGGCGGTCCCGGGCCAGGACCTCGCGGCGGATGCTCGGCGGGATCGTGGCGG
>JBHEPC010000350.1:0-4530 GCA_046260475.1 Candidatus Krumholzibacteriia bacterium
CCGAAGATCACCAAGGACCCCATGTACCAGATGCTGCGGGTCGACGACGTCAAGGGCTTCAACAAGCGCAAGGAGCAGGGCGGCACCTGCGACCTGACCGGCGTGGACCTGCGCGGCCTGGACCTGCGCGGCCTGCAGACCGACGGCCTGGACTTCAGCGGCAGCTATATGCGGGACGCCGACCTCAGGGGCGTCGATTTCTCCGGCGCCATCCTCGACGGCGTCAGCATCCGCGGCGCGCGCATCAGCGGCACCCTCTTCCCGCGGGACGTGCCGGCCGAGGAGATCCGCCTCTCCTGGGAATTGGGCACCCGCATGCGCGCGCACCGGCCGCCGCAGGGCGGACCGCAAACCTGAGGTGACCATGCTCGACACCATGCGCGCCGTCGTCACCGGGATCTGGCAGGTCACGGCCGAGATGGCCGGTTGGCTGCTGCTGGGTTTCGTCATGGCCGGCCTGCTGTCGGTCTTCATCCGTCCGGCCTGGCTGGAGCGCCACCTGGGCGGCGGCGGGCTGGGCCCCGTGTTCAAGGCCTCGCTCTTCGGCGTGCCCCTGCCCCTGTGCTCCTGCGGCGTGATCCCGGTGGCGGCGTCCCTGCGGGCGCACGGGGCCAGCCGCGCCGCGACCACCGCCTTCCTGCTCTCGACGCCCCAGACCGGGGTCGATTCGATCTTCGTCACCTACACCATGCTCGGCCCGCTGTTCGCGGTCTTCCGGCCGGTGGCCGCCCTGGTGACCGGGTTCCTGGGCGGCGGGCTGGTGCAGGCCCTGGCCGGTCCGGACAAGGCCGAAGCCGCCGCGGTCCTGCGCCCTGCAGCCGACGACGACCGCCCGCGGGGCCTGGGGGCCAAGGTGCGCGCGGCGCTCGATTACGGGCTGGTCACCCTGCCCGCGGACATCGCCCGGCCGCTGCTTGTCGGCGTGGTGATCGCCGGGGTCCTGGCCGCCCTGATCCCCGAGGACTTCCTGGCCCGCTACCTGGGCAGCGGCCCGGTGGCCATCGCCCTGATGATGCTGGTGGGCATCCCGATCTACGTCTGCGCCACCGCGAGCGTGCCTCTGGCCGCCGGCTTCATCTTCCTGGGGGCGACCCCCGGGGCGGCGCTGGCCTTCCTGATCGCCGGGCCGGCCACCAACGCGGCCACCGTCACCACCATCGCCCGGGTGCTGGGCCGGCGCACCACCGTCCTGTACCTGGCCACGGTGGCTTTCAGCGCCTTCGGCGGCGGGCTGCTGCTGGACTGGCTGCTGCCCCGGGCCGGGGCGGCGGTGCCGGCGCTGGCCCACGGCGGCCACGATCACGAGGGTGTCGGCCTGTTCGGCCACCTGGGCGCGGTGGTCCTCTGCGTGGTCATGGTCCGCAGCTGGTGGCTGGCGCGGCGGCGCGGCGCCCGCTACGACGACGGTCCCTGCACGGCCGCCGAACCGCTGGCTCCGTCCGGGCGCAGCGAGCGCTTGGAGGTCGCCGTCGGCGGCATGCACTGCAGCCATTGCTCGACCAGCGTGCAAAGGGCGGTCAGCGGCCTGCCGGGGGTGAGCGCCTGCCGGGTGGACCTGGACGGCGGCCGCGCCGTGGTCGAGGGGCGGCCGCTGGATCCCGCAGCCATCGCCCGGGCCATCGAGGCGCTGGGCTTCACCGCCGCGCCGGCCGGCGGCCGCACCTGACCGGGCCAGCCTAGCCTTCCTTCAGGGAGAGGGAGATGCGCCGCCGCTGGCGGTCCACCTCCAGCACCCGGGCCGTGACCTGCTGGCCCACCTTCACCACTTCATTGGGGTCGCGTACGAAGCGGTCGGCCAGCTGGCTGATGTGGGCCAGCCCGTCCTGATGCACCCCCACGTCGATGAAGGCCCCGAAGTTGGTCACGTTGGTGACGATGCCCGGCAGGCGCATGCCCTCCTGGACGTCCTCCAGGGACTCGATGCCCTCGGCGAAGCTGAAGGCCGCGAAGCGGGCGCGGGGGTCGCGGCCGGGCTTGGCCAGCTCGGCCAGGATGTCCCGCAGCGTGGGCAGGCCCACCTCGCCGTCCACGTAGCGCTCCAGGCGCAGCTGGGCCGTAGCCGCGGCGTCGCCGACCAGGGCGGTCACGGGTCGGCCCAGGTCCCGGGCCATGGCCTCGACCAGGCCGTAGCGCTCCGGGTGCACGGCGCTCGCGTCCAGGGGGTTGGCCGCACCGCGCACCCGCAGGAAGCCGGCGGCCTGCTCGTAGGCCTTCGGGCCCAGGCGCGGCACGTCCAGCAGCTCAGCGCGGGAGGCGAACGGTCCCTGCGCGCTGCGGTGGGCGACGATGTTCGCCGCCAGCTGCGGGCCCAGGCCCGAGACGTAGGCCAAGAGGGCGGCGCTCGCCGTGTTCAGGTCCACGCCGACGGCGTTGACGCAGCTGGTGACCGTGTCGTCCAGGGCCCGCTTGAGCGCCCGCTGGTCCACGTCGTGCTGGTACTGGCCCACGCCGATGCTCTTGGGGTCGAGCTTCACCAGCTCGGCCAGCGGATCCATCAGGCGCCGACCGATGGACACGGCGCCGCGCACGGTCAGGTCGTGGTCGGGGAACTCGGCCCGCGCCGCGTCGCTGGCCGAGTACACCGAGGCGCCCGCCTCGTTGACCATGACCACCGCCACCTGGGCCGGCAGGTCCAGGGCGCGCACCCAGCGCTCTGTCTCGCGGCCGGCGGTGCCGTTGCCCACGGCGATGGCCTCGACCGCGTGCCGGCCCACCAGCGTGGTGACCGCGGCGGCGGCCTCGTCCACCCGCGCGCCGCCGGTGTGGGGGTAGACCGTGCCGTGCTCCAGCAGGTCGCCCTGCCGGTCCAGCACCACCAGCTTGCAGCCGGTGCGGAAGCCCGGGTCCAGGGCCAGCACCCGCTTCTGGCCCAGGGGCGCAGCCAGCAGCAGCTCGCGCAGGTTGGCGGCGAATACGGCGATGGCTTCGGTGTCGGCGCGCTTCTTCAGCTCCAGCCGCACCTCGGTCTCCAGCGCCACCGAGAGCAGCCGTTTCCAACCGTCGGCCACAGCCAGGCGCACCTGGGCCGCCGCCGGCGACGGATTGCGGCAGAAGGCCGGTTCGATCACCCGCAGCGCCGTCTCCTGGGCCAGCTCCACGCGCAGGGCCAGCATCTGCTCCTTCTCGCCGCGCCGCAGGGCCAGCATGCGGTGGCCGGCGATCCGGCGCACCGGCTCCTCCCAGGCGAACCAGTCGCGGAACTTGGCGCCCGCCTCCTCCTTGCCCTTGAGCACGCGGCTGCCGACGGTCCCCTCGCCGAAGTACAGGCCGCGCAGGGCCGCGCGCACCGCCGCCTCCTCGCTCACCGCCTCGGCCACGATGTCCCGGGCGCCGGCCAGGGCGTCCTCGGCCGTGGCCACCTCCCGGTCCGGTGCGACGAAGGCCGCGGCGCGGGCCAGGGGATCCTCGCCCGAGGCCTCGCGGGCCGGCAGCCGGGCCTCGGCCAGCAGCCAGGCGGCCAGGGGCTCGAGCCCCTTCTCCCGGGCCATGGTCGCCCGGGTGCGACGCTTGGGGCGGTAGGGCAGGTAGACGTCCTCGAGCGCGGCCATCGTCGCGGCCCCGGCCACCTGGGCCTCCAGCTGCGGGGTCAGCAGCTCCCGCTCCCGCAGCGACCTGAGGACGGCCTCGCGGCGCTTGTCCAGGTCGGCCAGTTGCTCGAGCCGGTCCCGGATCCCCGTCACCTGGACCTCGTCCAGGCTCCCGGTGGCCTCCTTGCGGTAGCGGCTGATGAAGGGCACCGTGGCGCCCTCGGCCAGCAGGCGGGCGGTGGCCAGGACGGCGGCCGGGGCGAGGTCCAGTTCGCGGGCGACGAGCGTGGTGTGGGTCAAGGCGCGGTTCCTTCCGTGGCGCCGCGGCCATGGCGACGGCGGCGCAGTGCGCGAGGCGGCGTGCCGCGAAGGCACGGGCACGGGCATGATGGAACGCGGGCGCGGTGAGCGCAACCCCGGGGCGGGCGCAGGCGGGAAGCCGGAAGGCGCGGGCTAGTCGGTGGGCATGTTGCCCTCGCCCAGGGGCAGCAGCACCGCGCCGGCCTGGCGCAGGCGGGCGATGCGGGGCTTCAGGACGGAGGCCCGGACGACCAGCTTCTGGTCCCCCAGCTGGATGGTGGTGCCCGACCACACCTCCTTGTACATGACGACCTCGGGCACGCCGCCGGCGGCCGCGGCGCCCTCCATCTCCTCGACGGTGCGCAGGGACTCGGCGTGGACGGCCGTCAGCTTCTCCAGCTTGGCCTTCAGGGCGGCGATGGCCTCCTTCTGGGCGGCGCTCGCCTGGGCGCCGGCGCCGCCTGCCTGGCGCAGGGCTTCGGTCACCCGCTGCCGCGCCGCCAGGGCCTTGCGGGCCCGCTCGCGGACCTCGCCCACGCGCTCGCCCAGGGTGGGGTCGCTGCCGGCCACCAGCAGGGTGCGGGCCGAGCCGCTGGCCCCGGCCTCGCCGACGCGGATGCCCTTCCAGGCCACGGTCGTGCCGCCGGCGATGCGGCCCTCGGGCACCAGCACGCGGCCCAGGGTCTCGACCGTCGAGTGGGCG
>JBHEPC010000007.1:0-6825 GCA_046260475.1 Candidatus Krumholzibacteriia bacterium
CGTCGTGGCTGCCGTAGAAGTGGCCGCCGTGCCGCGGGCAGGCTGCCAGGCAGGGCTCCGCGGCCGTGGGCTTGTCGCAGGTGTGGCACTGGACGCAGGAGCTGGTCGCAAGGGCGTGGGCCCCCGTGCGGGGCGCCTCCGCGTGCCCCAGCTGCGCCGCGGCCGGCACGGCCGCGACCACGAGCAGCGCCGCGGCCAGGATGAAGACCCGACTACGCATGGTGGACCTCTCCTTCGTCGTGCAGGACCGGGAAGATGAACACGAAGGCCCGGTAGAGCAGCACGAGGATCGAGATGAAGCCGACGGTGAGCACGATCTCCGGGATGGCCGGCACGTAGGGCCCGTCGGCGAAGAGCGGCTTGAAGCCGATGATGAACACGTTGATCCGGTTCAGGGCGACGCCGGCGCCGGCATCCACGACCCCACGGACATCGTCGGCGTCCAGCACCCGAAGCTCGAGGCCCCCGAGACCTACACCTACCAGACGACCTACACCGAGGGCCCCGTGGTCACCTTCCACCACGCCGACCATGTGGAAATGTTCGGCCAGGCCTGCGTGGACTGCCACCGGGGCGACAGCTGCAGCCGCTGCCACCATGGCGAGAACCAGGCCGCCGTGCCGCGCACCCTTGACCATGTGGCCTCGTGCTACACCTGCCACGCCGAGCGCGACTGCGGCTTCTGCCACCGGGACGAGTCGATGCCGCGCTTCGACCACGCGCTCTCGACCGGATTCGACCTGAAGAAGTACCACACGGGCACGACCTGCCAGTCCTGCCACAGCACGCCCGACCACTTCCGCACGCCGTCGGGCAAGTGCGGCGACTGCCATATCCACTGGGAGGTGGGCCGCTTCGACCACGCCGTCACGGGTCTGAAGCTGGACGAGATCCACACCGAGGTGGACTGCACCAGCTGCCACGAGGGCGGGGACTACAACCGGAAGCCGTCGTGCTCCGAGTGCCACGACGAGCCCATGCTGCCGCAGCAGTGGCCCGGAACCGGACCGAGGACGAAGAAGTAGGGTGGTGGCGTTCCGGCTCCGCCGTGCGGCGGAAGGGGGGCGGTCCACGGACCGCCCCCCGATCTTTTCACCGCCGCCGCAGCGCCGCGCTCACGGTCGCCCCAGCACCTCGACCGGTCCGAGGCCCGTCGCCTCCAGGTCGGCGCCGATGGCCGCCCAGTCCCCCACGACCACCCAGGTCATGCGGTCCGGGTCCAGGTGCGCCGCCGCCGCGTCGGCCAGGTCGGCGGCCGTGAAGCCCTCGACACGGGCCCGGAATCCGTCCCAGGTGTCCAGGGGCAGGTCGTTGCGCACCATCTCCTCCAGGCTCGCCGCCACCGCGCCGATGGTCTCGAACTGCTGGGGGAACCCCATCACCCGCCGGTTGCGGCTGTCGGTCAGCTCCTGGTCCGTCAGGGGCCGGGTCGAGCGGATCTCCCGCATCTCCCGCACCAGCTCGGTCAGCGACTCGGCCGTGTGCAGGGTGTGCACCGGCGCGCTGACCAGGAAGAAGCCGGTGTCGCGCATGCCCACCAGCTGGGAACGCGTGCCGTAGGTGTAACCCTTGTCCTCCCGCAGGTTCATGTTGATGCGGGCGGAGAACTGGCCGCCGAAGGCCGTGTTCAGGGTCTCGAAGGCCTCGTACTCGTCGTCCGAGCGGGTCAGGGAGGCGTAGCCGCCCATGATGGCGCTCTGTCCGGCGCCGGGGCGATCGATGACCACGATCCTCGCCCCCGTCACCGGACGCGGGTCCGGCACCGCCGGCGTGGGTGTCTCCCGGGGCTCCCAACCGCCGAAGGCCTTCGCCAGGGCGGCCTTGGCCTCGGCCAAGGTCACGTCGCCCACGACGATGGCCGCCGCGTTGTTGGGGCGGTACCAGGTGCGGTGGAAGGCTGCCAGGTCGGCCACGGTCAGCCGGTCCAGCCCCTCCTCGGTGCCGGTGCCGGTGAAGGGCTGGGCGTAGGGGTGGTCCGGACCGAACATGCGCCGCTGCAGCTCCTTGACCGCCTGGAGGCGGGGCGTGACCGCCTCCTGCTGCAGGCGGCCCAGGCGCGCCTTGCGCACCCGCTCGAACTCCGCCTGCGGGAACGTCGGTCGCAGCACGACGTCCGCCAACAGGGCCAGGCCCTCGTCCAGGTGCGCCTTCAGGATGTCCAGGCTGGCCGACGAGCCGTCGAAGAAGCTGCGGGTGCCCAGGCGGGCGCCCAGAGCCTCGGCCCGCGCGGCGAGCTGCAGGGCGTCCAGCTTGCCGGCGCCCTCGTCCAGCAGGTCGGCCGTGACCGCGGCCGTGCCGGGCCGGGCGGCCGGGTCGGCGGCCCAGCCGCTGAGGACCGCGATGCGCACGTCCACCAGGGGCAGGTCGTGCTTCTCCACCAGGTAGATCTCCAGGCCGTTGGCCAGGGTCGCGGTCTGCACCCGTGGCGGCGTGAAGGCGACGGGACCGGCGCTCGCGGGCATCGCCGTGCGGTCGACGGGCACCTCGGCGACCGTCAGCCCGCCCTGGGGCACGATGTGCAGCACCGCGCGCCGCTCCAGATCCAGGTACTTCGTCGCCTGCATGAGGACGCTGCGCGGGGTGGCCGCGCGGTAACGGGCCAGGTCACGGCCCAGGTAGCCCACATCGCCCACGAGCACGTTGTAGCGGTTCAGCCGGTCCGCCTTGCCGCCGAAGCCGCCCACCCGCTGCAGGTCGCGCACGAACGAGGACTCGTAGCGCACCTGGGCCAGCTTCAACTCGTCCTCGCCCACGCCGTGGTTCAGCAGCCGCGCCAGCTCCTCGTCCACGGCGGCCTCCACCTCGGCCAGGTCGTGGCCGGGGGCGGCGGTGACCTCGATGACGAAGGTGCCCCCCATCTCCCGTGACTCCTGGGAGGCGTCCACGTCCTGGGCGATCTGCAGGTCGTACACCAGCCGCTTGTAAAGCCGCGAGTTCTTGCCCGTGGCCAGGACGTCCCCCAGCAGGTCGAACTCGGCGTCGCCGGGCTGGTACCAGCCGGGCGAATGCCAGGCCATGGACAGGCGCGGCAGCTCGACCGCGTCCTCGGCAACAGCCCGCCGCTCGCCGTCCAGGGCGGGGATCCAGCGCTCGACCCTGTCCACGGGGCGGCCCGGCTCGATGGTGCCGAAATACTTCTCGATCAGGGGCTTGACAGTCTCGGGGTCGATGTCGCCGGCCACGCACAGGCTGGCGTTGTTGGGTGCGTAGTAGAGGCGGAAGAACTCGGACACGTCCTCGATGGAGGCGGCCGACAGGTCGTCCATCGAGCCGATCACCGTGTGGGCGTAGGGATGGCCGGCCGGATACAGGAGCTGCAGCAAAAGTTCGTCGCCCTTGGCGTAGGGCCGGTTCTCGCCCTCGCGCTTCTCGTTCTTCACCACGTTGCGCTGGTTGTCCAGCTTCTCCTGGGTCATGGCCGCCAGCAGGCTGCCCATGCGATCGGACTCCAGCCACAGGGCCAGCTCCAGTTGGTCGGTGGGCACGTTCTGCCAGTAGTTGGTGCGGTCCTTGTTGGTCGAGCCGTTGACCTGGCCGCCGATCTTCTGCAGCGGCAGGAAGTAGTCGCTGTCGTGGTTCTCCGACCCCTGGAACATCATGTGCTCGAAGAGGTGGGCGAAGCCGGTGCGCCCGGGCCGTTCGTTCTTCGAGCCGACGTGGTACCACACGTTGACCGTCACCATGGGGATGGTGTGGTCCTCGTGCAGGATCACGTCCAGGCCGTTGGGCAGGGTGTAGTGTTCGAACTCCAGGCGGGGCAGGTCGCCCTGGCCGGACGCCGTCCCCGCCAGCAGCAGCAGCAGGACCGCCGCCGCACCCCACCATCCTCCGCAGCGTCGCTTGCCGTCCACTGGTCGCCTCCCGTTCGCATCGTGCCGGAATCCGTGGGTCCAAGGTTCTCAAGGTACGGAATCCGGCCCGGCCCGTTGCATTCCTCGCCGCTTTCCCGGTCCCGGCGGATCTGCTAGGATGATACCGCCGAACCCCGGAGGCGTCATGGAGATCCGCTACGCCCTGCTGCGCACCGTGTTGGACCCCCTGCTCGCCGTCGCCGGGCCGGCGGGCCTGGTGCGCCTGGAGTTCCTGCCCCGCGCGTGGGAGTACCACACCCGGGCCCACGCCGTGGGCCGGGCCCTGGCGGCGGACGAGCGGCGCGCCCTGGCGGCGGCCGCCGGCGTCGCGGAACCCGCCGCCGTGCCCCCGCCCGAGCCCGCCATCACCGAGGACGGCGCAGCCTTCGCGGCGCTGCGCGACCAGCTGGCCGAGTACTTCACCGGCCGGCGCGAGGCCTTCGACCTGCCCCTGGCCCTGCGGGGCACCCCGTTCCAGGTCAAGGTCTGGCAGGCCCTGCTGCGCATCCCCTACGGCCGGCTGCGCACCTACGGCGAGCTGGCCCGCGTCATCCGCCAGCCCACCGCGACCCGGGCGGTGGGCCAGGCCGCCGGCCACAACCCGCTGCCCATCCTCGTGCCCTGCCACCGGCTGGTGGGCAAGGGCGGCTCGCTGGTGGGCTTCGCCGGCGGCGTCACCACCAAGGCCCGCCTGCTGCGCCTCGAGGGCCACACCCTGGGCGATGCCCACAGGATCGAGGAGCCGCGGCTGTTCTGAGATGACCATCCTGGACTGGGCCATCATGGGGGCGATGTACGCCCTGATCGTCGGCGCGGTGCTGGCCACGCGGGGCCACATGCGCGGGGTGACCGACTACCTGGCGGCCGGCCGCCTGGCGGGCCGCTACCTGCTGACCATCAGCAGCGCCATCGCCGGGCTGGGCGCCATCACCGTGGTCGCGAACCTGGAGATGGGCCTGCAGGCCGGTTTCGCCATGAGCTGGTGGGGCCTGACCATGGCCCTGTTCGTGGTGATCGTGACGGTCACCGGCTGGGTGAACTACCGCTTCCGGCGCACCCGGGCCCTGACCCTGGCCGAGTTCCTGGAGCGCCGCTACAGCCGCCGCTTCCGGGTCTTCGCCGGCAGCGTGGCCTTCGGCGCGGGGCTCATCAACTTCGGCATCTTCCCCGCCGTGGGCGCCCACTTCTTCATCCACTACCTGGGCCTGCCGCCGGGGCTCGCCGTGTTGGGCGTCGTCCTGCCCACCTTCCCCACGGTGATGGCGGTGCTGCTGGCCACGGCCGTCTATTTCGTGCTCGCGGGCGGCCAGGTGGCGGTGCTGATCACCAACTTCGTGCAGGGGGCCTTCGCCAACGTGGTCTTCCTGGCGGTGACGGTGTACCTGATCGTGAAGATCGGCTGGGGCGACCTGGGCCAGGCCCTGATGGCCGAGCCGCCGGGCCACTCGAAGATCAACCCCTTCGACACCGGTTACGTCGAGGACTTCAACTTCACCTACTTCATCATCGGGGTGATGGGCCTGTTCTACTCGGCCATGAGCTGGCAGGGCACCCAGGCCTACAACGCGTCCGCGCGCACCGCCCACGAGGGCAAGATGGGCCAGGTGCTGGGCCACTGGCGCGGCAAGGTCCAGGACGCGTTCATGATCATGGTGCCCATCCTGATCTTCACGGTGCTGAACCACCCCGACTGGTCGGCCATGGCCGAGGCGGTGGACGCGAAGCTCGCGGGCATCGACAACCAGGCCGTGCGCAATCAGATGCGCGCCCCGGTGACCCTGGCGCTGCTGCTGCCGCCGGGCCTGCTGGGGGCCTTCGCCGCCCTGATGGTGGGCGCGGCCATCTCGACCCAGAGCTCGTACCTGCACTCGTGGAGCTCGATCTTCATGCAGGACGTGGTGCTGCCCCTGCGCGGGCGGCCCCTGGGGCCGCGGGCCCACCTCAAGCTGCTGCGCTGGGGCGTGGTCGGCGTCGCGGTGTTCGTGTTCGGGTTCTCGCTCCTGTACAAGCAAAGCCAGGCCATCCTGCTGTTCTTCGCCCTGACGGGGGCGATCTTCGCCGGCTGGTCGGGCGCGGTGGTGATCGGCGGCCTCTACACCCGCTGGGGCACCACGGCCGCCGCCTGGGCCACGGGCATCACCGGCGTGTCCCTGACCCTGACGGGCTTCCTGCTGGAGCAGGCCGAGCGCTCGTGGCGGGAGACCGGGGTCGCGTTCTGGGGCCTGTTCGACGGCTTCGGCGCCGAGCGCACGGCCCAGTGGGCGGTGCTGATGGCCGACCGCCTGCCCAACGGCCAGGAGCTGTGGGGCTGGGCCATGTGGTTGTCGCTGGTGGTGTACGTCGGGGTCTCGCTGATCCAGCAGGCGGTGCGCCGCCGGCCGTTCGACCTGGACCGGCTGCTGCACCGGGGCCGCCACGAGATCGCCGGCGAAGTGGAGCACGGCACCGCGGCCGTCAGCCGCGGCTGGCGCGCCCTGGGCATCAACAGCGAGTTCGGGCGGCGGGACAAGGCCCTCTACGTGGCCACCTGGGGCTGGAGCCTGGGCTGGGTCGCGGTTTTCATCGCCGGGACGGTGTTTTTCCTGACCCGCCACATCCAGGACGGCGACTGGTCCCGCTGGGACCCCGCCTGGTTGCGCTTTTGGGAAGCCAAGACCTGGATCGACCTCGCGGTGGGGGCGGTGGTGATCGTCTGGTTCACCTGGGGCGGCGTGAAGGACGTGCGGCGCCTGCTGCGGGACCTGAAGGCGCGGACGGCGGATGAGGGGGATGATGGGGTGGTGGGGGAGTAAGCGGCTAGCGGAGGCGTTGCAGAGTCTGATCTCAAGTGACTACACGGCAATGAGTAACGCCGAAACCTTCCCCCGGGGGAAGCCGGACCCAAACGTCCACATTCACGTCCACCAGTGCCCGGACTGCGGCCAGGTCGAGGCGAACAGCCGCCCCCTGGGCCGCGCCGACGCTGTACGTATCC
>JBHEPC010000377.1:0-3651 GCA_046260475.1 Candidatus Krumholzibacteriia bacterium
GAACTTGCCTTCGAGGGTGTTCGGGCCCCCGTACAGGTCCAGGGTGTCGGGGGGGCAGTCCCGGGCCGCGGCCGGCCGGGCGAGGATAAGCAGCAAGGGCAGCAGGTAGAAGACGGGGCGCATGGCCGACCTCCCGGAGCGGCGAGGTGGCGATGTGCCCCCCGCCATCATCCATCAGACGGACCGCCGCCGCGGATTCCCGGGCCCGCCTGCGGGCAGGAGTTGCCAAACCCCGCGCCGTGAGCGACCATGCCTGCACACCGCAACCGAACCGGAGCCGCCCATGAACTGCCCCGTCTGCCGCAAGCGCAGCATGTACGTGGTCGAACACGACGACATCGAACTGGACGTCTGCGCCGAGTGCGAGGGCATCTGGTTCGACGCCGAGGAGCTCGACCTGCTGCTGGGCGGGACGACGCCGCGGAGCGTGCCCTCGGCGGCGGGTGCGGCGGAATCGGCCCGCTCGTGCCCACGCTGCCGCAAACCCATGGCCAAGGTGAATATCGGCACCGCCGGCGGGGTAACCGTCGATGTCTGCGAACAGAACGAGTGCGGGCTGTGGTTCGACCGCGGCGAACTGCGCGAGCTCTGCCGCGACCTGGCCGTCACCGGCTGGAAGGTGGACCCGGCGGTGCGGAAGTTCCTGAGCGAAGTGTTCCCCGATCTGTCCTAGGCTCCCGCGGGCGCCGCGGCGACCGTGCCGCCGGCCCGGAAAGGTGAAAAGATGATAGCCCTGCTCATCGTGCTCGGACTGGTCGTGATCCTGGTCGGCTGGGTGATCGGCGTCTACAACGGCCTGGTCGGCCTGCGCAACCGCGTCAAGGAGGCCTGGGCCCAGGTGGACGTGCAGCTCAAGCGCCGCTTCGACCTGATCCCCAACCTCATGGAGACCGTCAAGGGTTACATGAACCACGAGCGGGAGACCCTCGAGGCCGTCACCCAGGCCCGGGCCGCCGTCGCGGGTGCCGGCAGCATGGACGCCCGCATGCAGGCCGAGGGCGGGCTGGGCGCCGCCCTGGGCCGCCTGTTCGCCGTGGCCGAGAGCTACCCCGACCTGAAGGCCAGCACCAACTTCCTGGCCCTGCAGGAGGAGCTGGCCAGCACCGAGAACAAGATCTCCTTCGCGCGCCAGTTCTACAACGAGACCGTCATGAACATGAACAACAAGGTGCAGATGTTCCCGGGCAACATCATCGCGGGCATCTTCAACTTCGGGAACGAGAAGTTCTTCGAGGTGGACGACGCCACCGAGCGCGAGGCGCCCAAGGTGGACTTCTCCCGCTAGCCAGGGGCCGACGACGCCATGTGGGAACAGATCGCCGCGAACCGGCGCAAGTCCATCGTCCTGGTCTTCTGCGCGGCCCTGCTGCTGGCCGCCCTCGGCTGGGCGCTGGGGGAGTATTTCGGCGGGCGGGGGACCGGCCCGGTCGGCGTGGGCATCGCCCTGGCCGTGTGGTTCGTGATGACCATGGTCGCCTGGCGGCAGGGCGACCAGGTCTTTCTGACCATGTCCGGGGCCAAGAAGGTCAAGGACGGCGACCTGCCCCAGCTGCGCAACGTGGTCGAGGAGATGACCCTGGCCGCGGGCCTGCCCAAGGTGCCGGACATCTACGTCATCGACGACGACGCGCCCAACGCCTTCGCCACCGGGCGCCGACCCGAGACCGCGGCGGTGGCGGTGACCACCGGGCTGCTCAAGACGTTGAACCGGGACGAGTTGCAGGGGGTGATCGCCCACGAGATCGCCCACGTGCGCAACCGGGACATCCTGTTGATGCTGTTCGCCGGCGTGCTGGCCGGGGCCATCGTGATCCTGGCCGAGGTGGGTCTGCGCGGGATGTGGTTCGGCGGCGGACGCAGCCGCTCCCGGCGCGACGGCGACGGCGGCGGCCAGGGGCTCATCGCCATCGTTGCGGTGGTGCTGATGATCCTGGCGCCGATCATCGCCCAGTTCATCTACTTCGCCGTCAGCCGCAAGCGCGAGTACCTGGCCGACGCCTCGGCGGCCTCGTTCACCCGCTACCCCGACGGCCTGGCCTCGGCCCTGGAGAAGATCGCCGCCTCGCCGCGCAAGCTGGCCTCGGCCAACAGCGCGACCGCGCCCATGTACATCATCAATCCGCTGAAGCGCGCGGGGAAGGCGGCGGCCAACGCCACCAGCACCCACCCGCCCATCGACGAGCGCGTGCGCATCCTCCGGGCCATGGGCCGCAGCTCGTTCGCCGCCTACGACGAGGCGTTCCGCCAGGTCAAGGGCACGGGGCAGGGCGTGATGCCGGGCTCGGCGCTGAAGGAGGACGAGGATGCGGCCCTGCGCGGCGCCTCGGCCGATGGCCCGGTGCTGCGGGACGATCCGCTGCGGCGGGAGCGCGCCCGGCAGGTGGACGACTTCATGTACGAGAAGAAGGGCTGGCGCCGCATCGAGTGCCCCTGCGGCAACGTGCTGAAGCTGCCGCCGGACTTCGCGGCGCCGCGGGCGCGGTGCCCGGGGTGCGGGAGGGTGCACAACCTTCAGGCAGACTGATCGGCGCGGGGGTTGGCACCGGAGGCGCCGTCACCCCGGAAAGGTCCGACCCATGCCGCACCCGCGCGCACGTGCCCTCGCCCTCCCGGTCGTCCTGACCCTCGCCCTTGCCCTCTTCGCCGGCTGTGCCTCGACCCGTCGCGCCTGGCTGCCCGGCCAGTGGGAGCGACTGACGGAGGCGGAGCGGGAAAAGGGCGTCGAACTGAGGCGGGGACACCGGGCGATCGTCCTGTTCACCAGCGGCCGGCAACGCGAGGCCGAGGTCCTGGCGACCGGCCCTGATTGGCTGGTCTTTGGCGGCCCGGGCAACTACGGGCTGCGGGCCGACACGCTGCGGGCGGGCGAGATCGCGGACATCGGTGTCCAGGAGCCGAACGACCTGGGACAGGTCGGCGCGTACACGCTGATCACGGTTTCGGTGCTGGGCATCGCCTTCGCGGCGATCATCGCCGGCTTGGACCTCAGCGGGCTGGACTAGCGCACCTGCCCCAACGCCTCCACCATCGCCCTGCCCTTGGCCATCGCCTCCTCGTATTCCGCGTCCGGATCGCTGTCCGCCGTCACGGCCCCGCCCACGCCGAACGTCGCCGACTTGCCTGTGCACACGAGCGTGCGGATCACGATGCTCAGGTCCATCGCCCCGCCCCGGTCAAGGTAGCCGAGCGCGCCGCTGTAGACGCCGCGCGCGGCGGGCTCCTCGGCGTCGATGACGCCCATGGCGGCGATCTTGGGCGCCCCGGTCATGGAGCCGCCGGGGAAGCAGGCCCGCACCAGGTCGATCGCGTCCCGGTCCAGCCGCAGCCGGCCCCGCACGGTGCTGACCAGCTGGTGCACCGTCGCGTAGGTCTCGACCGCCAGCAGCTCGGGCACGGCCACGCTGCCGGTCGCGCACACGCGGCCCAGGTCGCTGCGGACCAGGTCGACGATCATGATGTTCTCGGCCCGGTCCTTGGAGCTCCCGACAAGCTCGTCCCGCAGGCGCGCGTCCGCGGCCGGGTCGCGGCCGCGGGGGCGGGTGCCCTTGATGGGGCGGCTCTCGGCCCGCCGGTCCGCGTCCAGGCGCAGGAAGCGCTCGGGCGAGGCGCTGACCACCTGCACCCCGGCCGCGTCGACGAACGCCGCGAAGG
>JBHEPC010000384.1:0-4260 GCA_046260475.1 Candidatus Krumholzibacteriia bacterium
CCGTCGTAGAGGGGCGCGATCAGCGGCTGCACCGCCAGGTGGGTGCCGTCCCAGCCCCGGGCGTCGCCCCAGGCCTCCAGGTAGTGGGCCTGCGGCAGGTGCCAGGTGGACAGCTTGCCGGTGGCGTCGTCCTTGCCGCCCAGGTGGATGCGGTGGGCCGCCTTGCCCAGGGCCGCGGCGAAGTCCAGGTCCGCCGGCGCCGTGTAGACGGGGTTGCCGTCCAGGATCACCAGGGTGTCGACTCGGCCCGCATTGAGGTCCCGCACCAGGTCCCCGATCGTGCCTGCGTCGGGCGCCGCGAAGGGCAGGAAGGTGATCGTGCGGCCCACGTTGCCCAGGGCCGTGTTCAGGGTGTGCACCAGGGCGTGGACGGACGGCGGCTGGCGCAGCCCCGCCACCAGGAGGCTCTTGCCGCGGTGGGCCATCAGGTCCCGGGCCACCGCGCCCAGGTGGGCGCCGCCGGCCGCGTGGCCGCGCCAGCGGGCCAGCTCGCCCCGGTCGATGCCGGCACCCGCGGGCAGGGGCAGGCCCTCGCCCAGGACCAGCTCGGCGGCCAGCGCCCACGCCGCCGGTCCGATGTCCCGGGCCGCGGTGGGGAAACGGTGGTCGGCCATGCCGCCGGTGGTGGAGTAGCCGTTCTCCCAGCAGTAGAGGCGGTTCATCCGGCCGTGGTCGGGCTTGCGGCCCGCGGCGAACTCGCGGCTGTTCCGCAGCGCCGTGGGCCCGTCCTGCAGCACGTTGGCGTCGAAGTCGACGATCACGGCGGCCTGCGTCAGGTCCAGCTGGGGCAGGGCCGGCCGGCCGTAGGCGGCCTTGACGCCCATGATCTCCTGCTGCCGGCAGACCGGCTCCCACAGGTAGGTGCGGCTGCCGGGGAAGACCTCGCCCGTCCGCTCCAGCAGCCCGCGCAGGGACGGCGAGCTGGAGGCGCCGGCCAGGACGGCCAGGCCCGCACCCCGGCCCCGCAGGCCGGCGAAGTGCTCCGCCGCCCAGGCGCTGAAGGTGGCCCAATCGGTCTCGGCGGCGGTGCGGCCGCGGCGCGAGACGACCACCTTGCTGCGGTCCGGATCGTAGAGGTCCAGCACGCTGGCCTGGGCGAAGGCGCTCGCCGCGCCCCCGCTGAGACCCAGCTCGGGGTTGCCGTCGATCTTGATGGGCCGGCCGTCGTAGCTGGTGGCCAGCACCCCGTGGGCGACCGCGCCCAGCTCGAAGGTGGTGGCGAACTGCAGGGGCGTGCCCGGGACGTAGCCCGCCGGCCGCTTGGCGAAGGGCACGATGCGCTCGGTGGGCCAGCGGCACCCGGCCAGGCTGGTCAGGGCGATGGAGGCGGACATGATCTGCAGGAAGCGGCGCCGGGTCATGCCCCCGGGGGCGTCGATGCCGCCGGGGAACTCGTGGTCCAGCTGGTGCCGGAACTCGTCGGTGTCCGCCAGCTCCTGCAGGCTGCGCCAGTAGTCCTGGCCCCGGAGCGGGCTGTGCGCGGTCTCGGACATGCTCGGTACCTTCCCTAGCGGTGGCAGGTCGTGCAATCGGTGGACGGGGCGATGCCCCTCTCCTGCATCAGGCGGGCGCCCAACTCGCGCGCGTCGCCCTCGGGGCGCCATTCCATGTCGGTGACGAACTCGACCGGCCGGATGTGGGGCGCCGGGTCGCGGTGGCACGCCAGGCACCAGCCCATGGTCAGGGGCTCGACCTGCTCGACCACCTCCATGCGGTCGACGCGGCCGTGGCAGCTGACACAGCCGACGCCGGACTGGATGTGGCCGGCGTGGTTGAAGTACGCGTAGTCGGGCAGATCATGGACCCGCACCCACTTGACGGGCTCGCCGGTCTCGAAGCTCTGACGCACCGGCGCCAGCAATTCGCTCTGCGTGCGCACGGTCGCGTGGCAGTTCATGCAGGTCGCGGTCGGCGGGATGCTGGCCTTGGCGGTGGTCTCGACCGTGGTGTGGCAGTAGCGGCAGTCGAGGCCCATCTTCCCGGCGTGCAGGGCGTGGCTGTAGGGCACCGGCTGCTCCGGCGCGTAGCCGATTGCCGTGCTCTGGGGCGAGAAGACCCCCGTCACCAGCACGACCGCGTACAGCAGGCCGCCCACGGCCAGGGCGGCCGAGGCCTCGCGCAGGCGGTTGGTCCACTTGGGGAAGACGAACTTGTCGGTTGCGGGGGCCTCGTGCCCGGGCCCCCTGCTGAGGTCGTCGTGATCCGGAGCCAAGCGACCCTCCCCCTCTGGGCGGCAAAAACGGACGGACCGACACCCCGGACGGCCGAGGCCGCCGCCGGCGCGGGTGGTGCTCTGGTGCGGGGCCGATTCTAGGCGGCACCCCCCAGGCTGACAACGAAAAACCGGCTCCCGCGGGCGGCCAACGCCCGCCGTATCCGGCCATGGATCGCCGCCGGGACGGCGCCGCTACCCTTGCTCCGGCGCCGGCCGCGGCCGGAAGGACTCGCCGCAGCCGCAGGTGACGGCGGCGTGGGGGTTGGCGAAGCGCCAGCCCCCGCCCATCAGGGCATCGACCCAGTCCAGGACCAGGCCCTCGAGCAGAGACGCCGCCTCCGGGTCCCAGGCGACGACGAACCCGTCGCCCTCGGCCACCCTGTCGTCCTGGCGCAGGGGCGATCCCACCTCGACCACGTGCTTCGTGCCGGCGCAGCCCCCGGGCTGCAAACCCACCCGCACAACGGCCGGCCCGCCGGCCGCGTCCAGGCGGCGGCGGATCTCCTCGGCGGCGGCGTCCGTCAGGGTGATCACGGGGCAAGCTCCTCCACGTCGTCCCCAAACCGGACCGAATCTATTCGATATGTGCGGGAAGTGCAAACCCGGAATCGCCTTGGCCGTACGCCGCTGGACCTGAAAAAGCAGTGGCGGCGGGTGCAGGCCCGCCGCCACGCTCTCCGCCGGGATGTGATTCCCGGACTCCCCCACCGCTTCCGATGGCCCTCCGTCGATCCGGGGAAGTGTCCCGGCGTCCCCCTTGCCTGTCCTTACTCGAATCCGTTGTGAATCTTGCTTGCACCGATATGGCCGAAATCTCGGGTTCGCCTGACCGCGTGTCCCATGGGTTCCGGTATAAGGGACAATGCAGAACTCCCGGAATGGTTGCAGGGTAATGACGAGAATCGCCGAAAATTTGCGCCCCGCCGGCCCCGGACCGGCCCTGGGGTGGGTCGTCAAATACCAAGATGTCGCGTATTGGTACGACACGCACCGCAACGGATTGTGGTCGGTCGACCCGGTGCTGGCCGACGTGCTGCCGGTGTGGGACGGGGGGAACGACGCCGCGGTGCAGGCCCTCCTGGCGGGCTGCCACCCCGCCGGCGAGGTGGTCCGGGCCATCGCTGAGATCCGCCTCGCCCGCGCCGAGGAAGGACTGTTTCGGAGTGAACGCCCGCTGTCCGCGTTGCCCCCTGCCGGATCACGGACGCCGCCTGACCCTGGACACCAACGCCACCCTCATCGACGACGCGACGGCGGCCTGGATCGCCCGTGCCGGCCTGCACCTGCAGGTCAGCTGCGACGGACCCGCCGAGGTTCACGACCGCTACCGGCGCACGCCGGACGGGCGCCCCACCCACGCCCGCGTCATGGCCGGGCTGCGCCGGGTGCTGCGGGCCGACCCGGCGGCCGTCCGGCGCATCTCGTTCGTGGCCACGCTCGGGCCGCCGTACCCGTTCGCCGAGGTGGCGGCGTGGTTCGCGGACTTCCCCCTGTACCGCGAGCTGGGCCTTGCGCACGTGCCGCTGGTGCGGCTCCACGCCGCGGCACCCGGCGGGCACGATGCCGGCCTGCCCGCAGCGGCGCGGCAGCAGGCGCTGCGCGCCGCCTTGGCCACCGCCGAACGGACCTACGTGGCCGCCCACCTGGCCGGGCGGCGCACGGACCTGCCCCCCGCCCTGCGGGCCATGTTCGACGGCGACCTGGTCCGTTGGCACCGGCGCGCCGGCGGTCCGCCGCCGGACCCGGCCTTCCCGGGCGGCGTATGCCGACCGGGGGTGCGGCGCCTCTTCGTGGCCCCCGACGGCATGTTCCTGCCCTGCGAACGGGTCGAGCCGGCCCTGGCCATCGGCTGCGTGGACGGGGGATTCGCCTATGCCGCCATCGATCGCCTGCACACGGAGCTCCTGGTGGCGGTGGGGGCGGACTGCGGGGCCTGCTGGGCCCAGCGGCTGTGCGGCGTGTGCCTGGCGGCCCTCGGCCCGGATCCGAGTGCGGGCCGCCGCGCCTGCGCCATGGCCCGGCAGCGGGCCGAGGCCGTCTTGAGG
>JBHEPC010000401.1:0-10836 GCA_046260475.1 Candidatus Krumholzibacteriia bacterium
CCCACCGTGTCGGTGGCGAAGCGCACGGGCACGTCCACCAGCTCGGCCAGCCGGTCCGCCACCGGACGCAGCGATGCCGCCGGGTCGATCTTTCCCTTCGGGCGGCCCAGGTGGCTCATCAGCACGACGCTGCCGCCGCCGCCGGTGACCAGTTCGAGCGAGGGCAGTGCGGCCCGGATGCGGGTGTCGTCGGTGATGGCGCGGTTCCCGTCCAGGGGCACGTTGAAGTCCACCCGCATCAGCACCCGGCGCCCCTGCGGCGCGAATCCCTCGAGGCCCAGTTTCTTCGCCATGACCCATCGCCCCCATCTGGTGTGGAACGCCCCGCGGGCGCCGCCGACCGTGTCGCCGATCCATGGTAGGAAGGCCCCCCGGGGCTGTCAACCCGGCCCCACGCGCAGGCCCAGGGCCAGGGCCGCCACCGGCGGGCGCCCCGCCGCGGCCAGGGCGCGGGCGGCCTCGGCCAGGGTCGCCCCCGAGGTGACGATGTCGTCCACCAGGACCAGCGGCGCGCCGTCGGGCGGCACCATGCCCCGCCGCACCCGGCACGAGCCGGCGAGGTTGCACCGGCGCGCGCGGTCGTCGTCCAGGCGGGCCTGCTGGGCCGTACCGCGGCGGCGCTCCAGCAGCGGGGCCACGCTCCAGCCCAGGCCGCCGGCCACGAGGTGGGCCAGCAGCGCCGCCTGGTCGAAGCCCCGCTGCCGGCGGCGGCGGCGGTGCAGGGGCACGGGCACCAGCACCGCCGGCCGGTCCAGCCGCCCGGCCAGGTCGGCCGCGGCCGGCGCCAGCAGCCCGGCCAGGGGCCAGGCCAGCCCGCGGATCCGGTGGTACTTCCAGGCGCCCACCACCTCCACCAGGTCGGCCCCGGTGGGGCGCGCCGCCCACACGGGCGGGCAGCCGGCCACGGCCGCGCCGGCCAGCGGCGCAGCAACCAGGGCGTCTCCGCAGGCGCGGCACAGGTGGGGCGCGTCCACCGCGCGCAGCCCGGGCGCCCGGGCGCCGCGGGCGCACCAGGTCGCCTCGCCGCGGCCTGTGCCGCACAGCAGGCAGCATTCGGGCGCGGCCAGGTCCAGCAATGCCGACAGGAAGCCGGTCAACAGCGGCACGGCGGCCGCCTTTCCGGGAGGGCAAACGGCAGACGGGATCGGACCGGTCCAGGCGCCACGACGGCGGCACGGCCCGGGGCCGCGCGTCTCAGGGCAGCGCCGCGCGCATCGCCGTCCAGGGCACCGGCGGGCCGAACCACCAGCCGAAGGACAGCCCGCCCTGCATCATCAGGACCGGCAGGCCGTCGATCGCGTCGAAGCCCAGGGGCAGCGCTTCCTGCGCGCGCTGGTCGCCGTAGCGCAGGTCCAAAAGGAGCGCCTGCTGCGGACCCGCGGCCGCCGGCAGGTACGGGGCGCAGAGCACGCCGCCGGCCAGGCAGCACACCCACACCGCCGGCGCCGGCGGCGGCGGCTCCCGGTCCGCCTCCAGCGGCAGCACCTGCACGCGGTCGGCCAGGCCGCGCCCGGCCAGCCAGGCGGCCGCCCGCTCGCGTCCCGCCGCAGAGCGGTTGCGCAGTTCCAGCGCCGGCACGCCCCACCGCAGCAGCGCGTCCAGCGCGGCGCGGCCCGAGCCGCCCGCTCCCAGCACCACGCCCCGGGCCGGAGGCGTCTCGCCCCTCCAGGCCTGCGAGAGCACGGCCAGCACGCCGCCGCTGTCGGTGTTGTGGCCCAGCCAGCGCCCCTGCTCCACCTTGACCGTGTTGACGGCGCCCAGGTCGCGGGCCGCGTCGGTGCGCCCGTCGCAGAGGGCGGCGACCGCCTCCTTGTGCGGCGCGGTGACGTTGAACCCCGCCAGCAGGCCGCCGCGGGTCTCGCGCTTGAGCGCCGGCAGGTCGGCGGCGGCCACCTGCAGGGCCACGTACTCGTGGGGCAGCTCGCGGTCGTCCAGCGCGGCGCTCTGCATCAGCGGCGAGAGGGAGTGGCCGACAGGGTCGCCCAGGACCGCGTAGAAGGGCTCCTGGGGCTGCCAGGGCTCGCCGCCCCGCCGCCAGCGGTCCCGGCCGAAGGTGACGACGTCCGGGTTCACTCGCCGCCCTTTTCCGCCGGGCGTCGGCAGGCGCGCCACAGCACGGCCGCACCCGCGGCGACCATGGCCACGCTGATCCACTGGTTGTTGGTCCAGCCCAGGGCCACGATCTGCTCGGGCTCGTAGTAGCGGGTGAAGTCCACCAGGAAACGCATGATCCCGTACAGCACCAGGAAGCGGCCGAAGGTGGCGCCGCGCGCCGGGCGCCAGCGCTCGAGCAGCAGCAGCAGGGCGAAGACCGCGAAGCCCCCGGCCGAACTGTACAGCTGGGACGGCTGCACGCCCACCTCGCCGAAGCGGATCCACGCCGGCGAGCCCGGCGGGAAATGGAGGCAGGCGCCCCCGGCGCAGGGCTGGCCGTAGCAGCAGCCCGCCAGGAAGCAGCCGATGCGGGTGATGCCGATGCCCAGCATCACCCCCGGCGCGAAGATGTCGGCGATGACCAGGAAGGGCACGCCGCGCCGCCGGGCCTGCCACCACACCGCGACGATCGCCAGCAGGATGCCCCCGTAGAGGGTCAGCCCGCCGTCCCAGATGGCGAAGACCCGGTACCAGGGGTCGAAGCTGCCCAGGTGGGTCAGGACGTAGAACAGCCGCACGCCCACCAGGCTGGACACCAGCACGATGAAGACCAGGTCCAGCACGGTCTCGCTGCGGATCCCGTAGGGCCTGGCGCGCCGCACGCTCAGCCACATGCCCAGCGCGAAGCTGATGGCCAGCATCAGCCCGAAGCTCTTGACGACGCCGAACAGTTCCGGATGCATGGTCCCTTTCGGCCGGCGCGCAGCGTCCGGCTCAGTCGTCGAAGGTGCGCGAACTGACGTTCAGGAGCAGGCCCACCATCACCGAGCTGGCCAGCAGGTTCGAACCGCCGTAGCTCAGCAGCGGCAGGGGCAGGCCCGTCACCGGCAGCAGGCCGGTGGTGATCGCCACGTTCACCACCACGTGGAAAGTGAAGTAGGAAACGACGCCCACCGCCAGGAAGCTGGCGAAAGGCTTGCGCGCCGCCTCGGCGTGCACGATGCCCCGCAGCACGATCACCGCGAACAGGCAGAGCACCACCGCCGCCCCGAAGAAGCCCAGTTCCTCGCCCACCACCGAGAAGATGAAGTCGGTGTGCCGCTCCGGCAGAAAGGCCAGGCCCTTCTGGGTGCCTTGCAGGTAGTGGGTGCCGAACAGCCCGCCCGAGCCGATGGCCACCTTGGACTGGATGGCCTGGTAGGCGGTGCCGAACTCGTCCTGGCTGGGGTCGAAGAAGGTCAGGATGCGGTCCTGCTGGTAGGGCTGCAGCCGGTCCCAGAGCACGGGGATGCCCACACCGGTGGCCACGTTCACCGCCAGCAGCGTCACCTTGGCCATGACCCCCACCCGCGCCGGATAGAGGGCCCCCACCACCAGCAGCAGGTAGACCCCCCACGGCCAGGGGCTGTGGGCGATGGACTCGGAATAGAACATGATCACCGCGCTGAGCACGGCGCTGGCCGCCCCCACCAGCAGGATGCCCGGCATCCCCGCCCAGAACACCATGCCCACCCAGACGGCCACGAACACCAGGCTGGTGCCCAGGTCCGGCTCCCGCAGCACCAGGATCATGGGCGCGAGCATCAGCAGGAACGAGAACACCGTGGCCGGCAGGCTGCGGCCGCCCACGCCGGCCCGGCCCAGGACCCCCGCCACGGCCAGCACCAGGGCCACCTTCGCCACCTCCGCCGGCTGCAGGCGCAGCGGTCCGAGCACGAGCCAGCGCCGCGACCCGCCGATGCGCGGCCCCACCGCCAGCACCAGCACCAGCAGCAGCACCACCACCACGTAAAGCAGCAGGGACGAGCTCTCCAGGTAGCGCAGCGGCAGCCGCGAGGCCACCAGCAGGGCGAACCAGCTGACCAAGAGCCACGCCGCCTGGCGCCAGAACACCGACTTGGCCACGCCCGGGTCCGGCTGCTCGTAGGGTCCGCGGATGGGCTCGGTCACCGACCACAGCATCGCCAGGCCGGCCAGGCACAGCAGCAGCCAGGCCAGGAAGATGCGCTTGTCCCCCGGGGGCAGGAAGAGGTTGCTCACGGCAGCACCCCCGGTTCCGCTTCCGCCTGCAGGCGGAAGTAGTCGGCCAGCCAGCGGCGGACCACCGGCGCCGCCTCGGCCCCGCCCGAGCCGGCGTTCTCCAGGATCACCGCGATCGCCACCTCGGGCGCTCCGGCCGGGGCAAAGGCCATGAACCAGGCGTGGTCCTCGCCGTGGGGGTTCTGGGCGGTGCCCGTCTTGCCCGCGACCGCCACATCCGGCAGGGCGCCGCCGCGGCCGGTGCCGTCGGCCACGGTCTCGCGCAGGGCCTCGCGCACCCAGCGCAGGTGCTCCGGCGCGAACGGCAGGGCCGGCGGCGGCGCGGCCGGGGCGACCGGATCGATGACGAAGACCGGGTCGGGCATCCGGCCGTCCGACGCCAGGCGCCCCGCCAGCACCGCCATCTGCAGGGGCGTGGCCAGCAGCTCGCCCTGGCCGATGGCGTTGTTCAGCAGCACGCCCCGGGTCCAGCCGCGCGGGCCGAAACGGCGGTCGTACCAGGCCGCATCGGGCACGTTGCCCTCGGCCTCCTCGGGAAAGATCCCCGTGCAGCGGCGTCCCAGGCCGAAGGCCCGGGCCGCCCACGCGAGCTGGTCGATGTCCAGGCGCAGCCCCAGCTGGTAGTAGAAGGTGTCGCAGGACTGGGTCATCGCCTCCACGTGGTCGACCGAGCCGTGGCCTTCGCGTTTCCAGCAGCGGAAGAAGCGGTTGCCGAACTGCAGCCCGCCGTTGCAGGGGTCCAGCACGCTGTGGGGGCCCACCAGACCCAGGTGCAGCCCCGCCAGCGAGGTGACCGGCTTGTAGAGGGAGCCCGGCGGGTACGTCGCCTGCACGATGCGATTGAAGAAGGGCTTGGCGGGGTCCTTGGCCAGGCGGTCCCAGTCGTCGGCCGAGATGGTCACGGTCATCAGGTTCGGGTCGAAGGACGGCAGCGAGACCGCGGCCAACACCTGGCCGGTGGCCACGGCCAAGGCGACGGCGGCGCCGGCGCGGTCGCCGACGGCCTCGGTCAGGCTCGCCTGCAGGGGCAGCGACAGCGAGAGGGTCACGTCCTCGCCCGGCACCACGTCCCGCAGCCACACCGGCCCGCGCCCGACGATGCGCCCGGCGGCGTTGACCTCCTCCAGCTTCACGCCGTTGAAGCCGCGCAGGCGCTCCTCCCAGGCGGCCTCGACCCCCTGCTTGCCCGCCTGGTCGCCCAGGCGGTAGCCGTCGACCCCGCCGGTGGTGTCCAGGTCCGCCTGCCCCACCTCGCCCACGTGGCCCACCACGTGGGCCAGCAGCTCGCCGTAGGCGTAGCGGCGCCGGGCGCGGGCTTCCACCCGCACTCCGGGCAACAGGCGCCCCCGCTCCTCCACCGCCGCCACCTGGGGCATGGCCGCGTTGGCCACCAGCACCAGGCGGGCCCGGCCGCGCTCCTGCTGCTGGGCCAGGCGCTCGAGGGTCTCGGCGCGGGGCAGGTCGAACCAGCCGAGGAGCCGTTCGAGGGTCGAGTCGGGGCCCGCCGCGCCCAGGGCCGCGCGGGGCACGGTGATGTCGGCGATGAACATGTTGTCGGCGACGATGGTGCCGTGGCGGTCGAGGATGCGGCCCCGGGGGGCGCGCACGCGGAAGCGGTCCTGGCGGTTGCGCAGGGCCTTGCCCTCGTAGTGGGCGTGTTGGGGCACCATCATCACGAAGAGGTTGCCCGCGAGGATCAGCAGCGCCGCCACGATCACGACCCGCAGCACCCTCGCGCGCACCTGGACGTCCTGCCCGCCGTTCACCTCAATCCTCCCGGCCGAGGATGCCGAACAGTTCGGCCAGTCGAATCACCGGCACCCCCACCAGCCCCGTGTACAGGGCCACCGGCAGGGTGCGCGTCAGCAGGGGCGTCAGGAAGGCGTCGTCGCTCAGGCGGCTCTGCACCAGCAGGAAGACCACGTCGTGGGCCACCACCGCCGTCACCAGGACCGCCACCTCGACGGCCGGCAGGCCGTAGACGAGGCGCCCGCGCGCCCGCCCCACCAGGAAGCCCAGGCCGGTCTTGCACAGGGCGTTCAGGCCCAGCAGCGCGGGGTTGGCCAGATCCTGCACCAGGCCCAGGCCGAAGCCGCCCACGGTGGCCGGGACCGGTCCCGCGGCCAGGCCCAGCAGGACCAGCGCGATGATGGCGAAGTCGGGGGCGATGCCCCGGATGTCGATCAGCGGCGCCACGAGGGTCTCGCCGACGAAGGCCACCAGCACCCAGAGCACGGTCGTGCGCAGGAACCCGGTCACCGCCGTCCCCCCTCGCCGCCCAGGGGCAGGACCACGAACACCGTCTCGTTGTAGTCGAAGTCCGCCGCCGGCTCCAGCTCGATGCCCTTGAAGATCTGGTCGGTGGGCGTGGCCACGCGCCGCACCGTGCCCACGGGGAAGCCGCGGGGGGTCACGGCGGCGGCGCCGGGGTCGTCGCCGGTCCGCGTGACCTCGGCGATGCCCGAGGTGATGACCTGGTCCCCCTCCTGGACGTCCTCGTCCCGCCCCACCATCTCCACCACGAAGGCGTCGGCGCGGGGGCGCAGGATGCCCAGCAGGCCCGTGCGTTCGAACTCCACGCCCAGGGCGAAGTCGGGCGCCGTCAGCAGCTCGACCCAGGCCTCCTGTTCGTTGATGACCGAGCGCAGGCGGCCCAGGTAGCCGGCGCGGGAGATCACCGGCAGCCACGGCTCCCAGGCCACCGGCACCAGGCTCTCGATCTTGATCATGGTGGCGAAGCGGCCGCGCTCGCGCATGACCACCCGGCAGGGCACCAGCTCGCCCCCGTAGCCGGGGTCCAGGGCGGGCCCCGCCACGCGCAGGGCGTCGCTCTGGATGCGCCCGCCCGCCGCCGCCTCGATCTCCAGCTCGACCACCCGCTGCTGCAGCCAGGCGTTCTGCTCGTGCACCCGCGTCACGTCCTCGCCGAAGTTCCGCACCGACCAGTAGGGTCCCGTCAGCACCGAGGCCAGGCGGTCGGCGACCAGGATGCGGGCGTTCCGGGGCAGGGCCAGCAGCGTCACCGACAGCACGATGCAGAGCGCCAGCACGAGATTCGCGCGTTCGAGGGAGACGTTCGGCGCGCGCGTGGGCATGGGCATGGGACTACGACCGCCCGCCCTTCATGATCACGGGCCGGTAGCGCTCGAAATCGTCGAGGATCTTGCCGGTGCCCAGGACCACGCAGAACAGGGGATCGTCCATGACGTTGATGGGCAGGTCGGTCTGCTCGCGCAGCAGCTCGGGCAGGCCCCGGAGCAGCGCGCCGCCGCCCGTCAGCACGATGCCGCGGTCCTTGATGTCCGCCGCCAGTTCGGGTGGCGTCTGTTCCAGCGCGTGCTTGAGCGCGTCGCAGATGGACTGGATCGGCTCCTGCAGGGCCTCGCGGATCTCCACCGACGAGATCTTGATGGTCTTGGGCACGCCCGACACCTGGTACAGGCCCTTGACCTCCATCTCGCGCTCGTCGCCCGACTTGTGGGCCGAGCCGATGGTCTTCTTGATGTTCTCCGCGGTCTGGTCGCCGATCAGCAAATTGTGGTTCTTCTTCACGTAGTTGACGATGGCCTCGTCCAGCTCGTCCCCGCCCACGCGCACGGACGTGTCGCAGACGATGCCGTTGAGCGCGATCACGGCGATCTCGCTGGTGCCGCCGCCGATGTCGATGATCATGTTGCCCGAGGGCTGGTCCACCGGCAGGCCCACGCCGATGGCCGCGGCCATGGGCTCGGCCACCAAAAACACCTCGCGGGCCCCGGCGTGCTTGGCGCTGTCGCGGACCGCCCGCTTCTCCACCTCGGTGATGCCCGAGGGCACGCAGATCACGATGCGCGGCGCGATGAAGTGGCGCTTCTTCTGCGCGATCTTGATGAACTCGCGCAGCATGTACTCGGTGACCTCGAAGTCGGCGATCACGCCGTCCTTCATGGGTCGGATGGCGGCGATGGCCTCGGGGGTCCTGCCGAGCATGGCCTTGGCCTCGGCGCCCACGGCGTAGACCTTGCCCGTGCTCTTGTCCAGGGCAACGACCGACGGCTGGTTCAGCACGATGCCCTTGCCCTTGATGTAGACGAGGGTGTTGGCGGTGCCCAGGTCGATCGCGATGTCGTTGTTGAACATCCCCTGCAGGCGCTTGAGCATGGTCCCGAGTCCTTTCGGAGGTGGCGGCCGCCTCAGGCTCCGGATGCCGTCGGCCAGCCGTATTCCCTGATGCTGACGATCTCGTCCGCCCCGACCACGAGATGGTCCAGCAGCGCGATGCCCAGCAGTTCGCCGCAGCGGTCCAGGCGCCCCGTCAGTTCGAGGTCGTCCCCGCTGGGCTCGGCGCAACCCGAGGGATGGTTGTGGGCGACGATCACGGCCGCGGCGCGCATGGCCACGGCGGGCCGGAACACCTCGCGCGGATGGACCAGCGACGCGTTCAGCGAACCCACCGAGACCGTCTCCACGTCCGTGATGCGGTGCCTCGTATCGAGATAAAGCGCAAGGAACCGCTCCCTGTCAAGACCGCGAAATTCCCGCCGCAACAGGGCGTGGCAGTCCTCCGGTCGCCGGACCGCCGGGCCGTAGGCCGGTTGGGCCTCTCCCGCCCGCTGCCCCAGCTCCAGGGCCGCCAGCAGCCGCCCCGAGCGCACCGGCCCGACCCCGGGCAGGCGCCGCAGCACCCCCGGCCGTTCGAGGGCCAGGCGGGACAGGCCGCCGCTGTGCTCAAGCAGGTTGCGGGCCGTGGCGTCGGCCGCCGGCCGTCCCGGGCCCAGCACCCAGGCCAGCAGCTCCCAGTCTGCCAGGGCGACCGCCCCCAGGCGGCCCAGGCGGTCGGCGCCGGGTCCGCCGCCGGTGGCGCGCGCCGCCCGGCCGGGTTCGGCCTGATCCATGTCCAAAATATTGTCAGGCAACGTGTTGCCCCTGTCCCGGGAGGCGGGTGTCAGGAGGTCGGCGGCCGGCCGGACGGGCCGGGGTCGCGCCCGCGGCGTTCGGTTCCGGTCCGGCCGCGCGCCGGTCTTGTGGCGCGGCCGGCCAGCGCTTAGGATAACGCCCAGCCCGCGCCGCCGGCGCCGGCGCGCGGTCCGCCAGCAAGGATAAAGCCATGCCTGATCAGATGCCCGCCACCACCGTGCCGGTCCTGGTGCGCAAGTACGGGGGCTCGAGCCTGGCCACGGTCGAGCGCATCCGCGCCGTGGCCGCCGACCTGCGCGCCGCCCGGGACGAGGGCTTCGCCGTGGTCGTCGTGGTCAGCGCCATGGGCGCCACCACCGACGAGCTGGCGGCGATGGCCCGCCGCGCCGCCGCCACCCCGCCCCGCCGGGAGCTGGACATGCTGCTGTCGGTGGGCGAGCGCATCACCATGAGCCTGCTTTCGATGGCCCTGGACGACGCCGGCTGCCCGGCCATCAGCTTCACCGGCAGCCAGTGCGGCATCATCACCGACACCAGCCACACCGACGCCCGCATCCTCGAGGTGAGGGGCGACCGGGTGCGCGAGGCCCTGGCCCGTGGCTACACCGTGGTGGTGGCCGGCTTCCAGGGCGTCAGCCGCGAAAAGGAGATCACCACCCTGGGCCGAGGCGGCAGCGACGCCACCGCCGTGGCCCTAGCCGCCGCCCTGGGCGCGGTGCGCTGCGAGATCCTCAAGGACGTGGACGGGGTCATGACCACCGACCCGGCCCAGGTGCCCGCCGCGGCGCGCCACGAGCAGCTCAGCTGGGCCGAGATGCGGGACCTGGCGGCCTCCGGCTGCGGCGTGGTCCACCTGCGGGCGGTCGAGTACGCCGAGCAGCACCGGGTCCCCCTGGTGGTGCGCTCCAGCTTCCACGACGGCCCCGGCACGGTGGTGGGCGAGGCGCCGGCGCCGCCCCGGCCCGTGGTGCCCGCGCCCCGGCCCGCAGCCGCCGCCTGCGACCGGGACCTGCGCTACCGTCCCCTGGTGATGCACGTGCGCCCGGCGGCGGCCCGCCTGCGCCTGGCGACGGCGGACCCGGCCGAGGGCCGGCGCCTGCGGGACGAGGCGCTCGGCCGCTGGGATCCCGCCGGTGCGGTGGCCGAGTGGCTGGACGCGGGGCCGGGCCTGCGCTGGGAGGTGGTGGCCAAGGCCGAGGACCTGCAGCCGGTGCACGCCGCGCTGGCCGCCGCCGGCGCCACGGACCTGGAATTCGAGGACGGCCTCTGCTGCGTCAGCCTGGCCGGCGGCCGCCCCGACTCGTGGCTGGAAGTGCTGCGGCACGTGGCGCAGGTGCTGGCGGCCCTGCCGGTGCCCCCCTGGCGCCTGCGGGCCGACGGCAGCGCCCTGCGCATCCTGTTCAGCGGGGAACTGGCGCCCGACGTGCCCCCGGCCCTGCACCGGGCGCTGCTGCGAGATTGAACTCCCGCTGCAGGAAGTGGCGCCAGCCGCCGCGGGGCAGCCGGTGGGCAGCCTCGGCCAGGAAGCTCCGGGCCCGGACCGGGTCGGCCAGCTTGCCGTGCAGCAGCACGATCACCCGCACCAGGGCCCGGTGCCCCTCCGGGTGGTCGGGGTAGCTCCAGAAGAGGTTCTCGTAGGCGTCCAGGGCGCCCGGCTCGTCCCCCAGCTTCTCGCGCCAGTAGGCCACCTTCGCCAGTTCGTCGGGTCGGAAGACGCGGCCGGCCAGGCCCCGGTCCGCCTCGGCGAAGACCTCCAGGGCCGCGGTCACGTCCCCGGCGGCGGCGCGGCAGGCGAAGACCCGGCGG